>JAEYSE010000101.1 GCA_023435025.1 Bacillota bacterium | reverse complement strand
CCATGCTTGTCAGTGGAAGTAGAGTGATATGGCACACCACCGTCTCCGCCGTTTCCACCGTAACCACCACCACCACCGCCGCCACGATATGAAGAGGAGCCACTCCCGTAAAATGAGCCTCCCGCTCCTGCGCCAGTAAACTCTAGCGGCAATAAAGTAGTGTTTACACCAGCGCCGCCAGATATATTAGCCGCACCATTTCCAATTCCCTTGCCTCCTGTTCCACTACCGGCTGCGCCACCACCGCCGCCATAAAAGCCACCGTCACCTCCAGTACCTACGCCGCCGCCGCCACCGCCGTATGAACCGTTGCCTCCTGTTCCGGTCGTGCCGCCGCCAGTCCCACCGTGAGCGCCATTATTCCCACCACTGCCACCGGATGCAGACAAAAGCGTTCCGAAAGAGGTGACCCCTCCGGCAGAAGCAGGAGCGCCGCCATTACCTATCGTAATTGGTATTACCGCTCCCGGCTCAACCGTAAGCATGTTGTACATCATGTGGCCGCCGCCGCCGCCGTTATCGCCGCTGCCACCACCTCCGCCGCCAAACAAGCGCACAAACACACGCTCTATGCCAGCGGGAACAGTCCAATTTTGTGATGATGTGATTA
Organism: Bacillota bacterium; assembly: GCA_023435025.1. Classification (GTDB taxonomy): domain Bacteria; phylum Bacillota; class Clostridia; order Christensenellales; family CAG-138; genus JAEYLA01. The sequence continues at coordinate 16,108 of JAEYSE010000101.1, read as the reverse complement.
TTTGTGTATTGAGTTGAGCCTTGCCGCCACCGCCGCTGCACATTTTAATGCCTTTTGCCATATTACAACACCACCCTCATGCGGATATTCAGGTTAGCCGTAGGTTTTTGGTTTCGACATGAGAATGTAACGTTCCCCGCCACCGTATCAAGGTCGGTTACAAGTACAAACGCATCATCCTCCGCGTCTGCCGTAACGGGCGTGGCAGAATGCACCACGTCGTAAAGCGGCTCCATGTCTGCGGTCATTCCATCGACAGTAACGGTCTGCGTGTATGGCCCGGTGCCTGTCCATGAGGCTGCAACCAAAGGCACCGTTGGGAACGTATACCACTTTGCAGCCTCTATTGCTGCCCGCGCTGCCGCTGGACCTGCGGCCACTTGCACAGCGCCGTCCTCACCGGTTATGAGCATGCGGTTGGCGGTAGTGCCGATTTTGCCATCACTGGTTATGTTGCCATGGGCGTGGCTGTTTACCGTCCCCGGCTCTCCTTTGGGAAGGCCTATGTTAAAAATAAACCTGTCGGATTCTTCCGTTATAGTACCGGTTGGATGTTCTGTGTGGGGGAGGCCGTGCGTTACCAGTCCCATGTTGCGCCACTTGTCCGCAAAGGCTCCCCGAGCAGCCTCTGCCGCTTCCCTTTCGTCCTCTGCGTTTTCGCGCCCGCTTTCCGCAATCACGCGCAGGGCTTCGGCTTCCTCCACGGCTTCCGTTCGCTGTATCATATCAACCAACAGCGGCCATTCGTCCGTCGCCTCAATGGTATCGTCGTTGGCAATCCCCCTGCGGCACATGAAGTTGAACTTCGCGGAGGTAACAAGCGTCGTTTGCTCCTCCCCGGAATACACCTGCAGTTCGCATTCCACAAGCCCCGGAGCGACGCTGGTGGTGTAAAGGGAGATCGTCAATTTATTGCCTTCGACTGTAATGCCACGCCCGTCGTTGTCCTGCTGCGCCGTGCCGTCCGATTTTGAGAATATCGTGTAGACCCTGCAGCCTGCCAAATCTACCGGAACCCCGTCGTCAGTCAGCGTCACCTCCAGTACGTTCCCGTTATCGCCCTCCACTACCTCAAAATCCCGGTTGGCCGTGGGGCGCTTGATATCCAGCGCGATTGTTCCTCCCCCGTTTCTTGTAAAATAAAAAGAACGCTTGCTCGTTAAGAACAATCGTTCTATCATCATGCTAACAGGCCGTCTTTGCGCAATCCAGCTGAGAAGCGTTCTTACGCTGCGCAATACCTCTATAGCTACTTCAGATACATGCCGTACAATAGCTTTTCCACAAGGCCGTAGGGCAATATCCTTTTTAAGAACACAAATATGCGGTAAACGCTTCCCACCACGGTATGCGCCCTGGGATTCTTCTTTTCTGCCGCACGAAGTATGGCGTTTGCGACCAACCAAGGATGCATGCCGTTTCGCTCGTCCTTTTCCATGCGGGAAATGGCGCGCGCACAGGCTTCTTGGTACTCCTCGCACATGCCGGAGATGGGTTTTCGCGCATCTGTAAAGCCGGTTTTCACATCCCCCGGTTCCACCAGCGCGACCTTCACGCCAAAGGGCTTTAATTCCATGCGAAGCCCTTCGCAGAGTATGGCAAGCGCGGCCTTGGAGCTGCTGTAAAGCACCTGGAACGGAACGGCGAATACCCCGCCCACCGAGCCCACCAGCACCACATGCCCGCTGCCTTTTGCGCGCATGGAGGGCAGCACGGCGTTTAGCATACGGATCGCGCCGTAGAAATTGACCTCCATCTGCCGCTGCGCATCCTGTGCCGTGCAGCACTCCAGAGGCCCGCTGATTCCGTTGCCCGCCGCATGGATCAGTACATCGATACAGCCTTCCGTTTGCAGCACATGAAAAACGCCCTGCTTCACGCTTTCCTCATCCGTCACATCCATAGGCAGCGGAAATAGCTGGCCCAACGCGTTCTCGGGCAACATTGGAAGCTTGCCGCTTCTTGATGCGCCGTACACCGTATATCCTTTTTGTGCGAACAACAAGGCGGTCTCGGCCCCTATGCCCGAAGAAGCGCCGGTAATGAGTGCGATTTTCGTCATACGGTTCCCTTTCCCCCGTTTAAAAATACGCTAAGTTCTTAAACTTGGTATATTCGCCCATCCAGTATAATTTTACGGTACCGGTCGGCCCGTTGCGGTGCTTGGCTATGATGACTTCCGCGGTATTGTCCGCTTCCTCGTTGTATACCTGCTCGCGGTAGAGCAGCATAACGATATCCGCGTCCTGCTCAATCGCGCCGCTCTCCCGAAGGTCCGAGATCATGGGACGGTGGTCTTCCTTTCTCTGCTCCGGTCCACGGGAAAGCTGGCTCAATACGATAATAGGCACGTCCAGCTCGCGGGCTAAAATTTTAAGCGAGCGCGTGATGTCCGAAATTTCCTGCTGGCGGTTGTCCGTTTTCTTGGAGGAGCGCATCAGCTGCAAATAATCGATCACGATCAAATCGAGCCCGTGGCGCGCTTTTAGCCTGCGGCACTTGCTGCGCATTTCCGGCACCGTGGCCCCCGCCGAATCGTCTATAAAAAGCTTGCTGTTGCCCATTAACCCAAGCACCTGCGCGATTTTAATGAGATCCGCCTCGGTGGTGGTTCCGGTCAGCAGCTTTTGCATGTCCACCTCGGCTTCAGAGCTGAACATACGGGTAATGAGCTGCTCGCGTGCCATTTCCAAAGAAAATATAACGACCGAACGCGCATCGTGCAGCGCCGCGTACTGCGCAATATTGATGGCAAAGCTTGTCTTACCCATGGCCGGACGCCCGGCAACAATGATAAGATCGGATTTCTTTAAGCCCGAGGTCTTGGAATTGAGATCCGCAAAGCCGGTATTTACGCCAATGAGCCGCCCCTGCAGGTTCATTAGCTCCCCCAGGTGCGCATATGCCTCATACATGGTATCCTGCACCGGCAGCAGCGTATCTGTGCTGCGCTTTAACGTAATATCGTAGATGCGGCGCTCTGCGTCTGCCAATACCTGCTCTAAGTCCCGCGCCGTATCCATGGCGTCCTTGGAGATGAGGTTGCCCGCGCGGATCAGCTGGCGCTGCATAGAGCGCTCCATCACAATATTGATGTAATGCTCCACGTCTGCCGCGGAAACCGTCTGCATGGTGAGATCGGCGATGTATGCCACATCCCCCACGGCGCGAAGCTTGCCCACGCGGTCCAGCTCCGCTACAAGAGAAACAGAATCCACCGGCGCGCCTGAACCCCTAAGCATGCGCATGCACGAGAAGATATCCTGATTTGCCGGAAAGTAGAAATCCGTCGGCTCCAGCATCTCAATGGCCATGTCGAGCGCAGCGGCATCCAGCAGCATGCTACCCAATACGGAGATCTCCGCCGCCGAGCTGTGCGGCGCCGCAGTTACCGGAGTTGGTTCATGCTCCACGCGCAATTCTTCCACGTACCGTTCTCCCCCCTGTACGCTAATGGTTTTGCCCCCTCGCCGCTATTGTGCGACGACCTCAACGGTAAACGCGGCGTCCGTGTTTTCATACAGGTGCGCCTTCACCTTCACTGTACCCAGCGCCTTGATGGGTTCAGAAAGCTCGATCTTCTTACGATCGACGCTGATTTTATGCTGAGCCTCAAGCGCCGCCGCAACTTCCTTGGCGGTGATGGAGCCAAATAGCTTGCCGTTTTCACCAACTTTTGCGGAAATTTTCACGCTGATTTCGGAAAGCTTTTTGGCAAGCTCGCGTGCCTGCACGCCCTCCTGGAACTTCTTATGCTGCGCTGCGGACTTTTTGATGTTTGCCGCATTGATGGAAGCCGCGTCCGCCGGTGTTGCAAGCTTGCGCGGCAGCAGGAAATTGCGCGCATACCCGTCGCTGACCTCCACGATCTGCCCCTGCTTGCCTGTCCCCTTGACGTCCTGTTCCAATAATACCTTCATGTTTGCTTCCTCCCTTATATCGTATAGACGGTGGACCGTCCCGGTTGCCAAACGATTGGATACGCTGCGGCTCTGCCCCCAATCCTCCGCCAAGGGCTGTAACGGCCCTTGGAACCCATATTCTGAAGTGACTTATTCTAAGGCATTTCAAGAGGGGATTCCGAAGAACGTGTCCCTTGAGTGGGGCCTAAGCCGTGCGCCGATGTAGAGAATTAGTGGCGACACCCTTGAGAAAATTCCTCAGCCGTCCAGCTCTTTCATGTAAGCGATGGCCGTGGATTTTACAAGCTCCACCGCATCTTCGAGCGTCATGCCCCTTAATTGCGCGCCCGCCATGGTCAGGTGGCCGCCGCCGCCAATGCGCTCCAATACCAGCTGCACGTTCACGCGGCCTAATGACCTGCCGCTGACATTAACTTCCCCGTTCTGTACGCCCAGCACAAAAGCAGCCTCAATGCCCCGTATGCCCACCAACGCGTCCGCGGCCTGCGCCGCGATCAGACCCGCGTTTTTTGCAACCGACGGGCAGACGGCCAGGGCTACGCCAGGACAAATGATGATTGCACTCTTTACGGTATCCACGCGGTTGGCGTATGTCTCCCTGTCGTCCTGGAACATCAGCTTGACCGTGCCGATATCTGCACCGTGCTGCCTTAAATACGCCGCCGCCTCAAACGTGCGCGCGCCCACATTGAATGCAAAGTGTTTGGTGTCCACTGTAATGCCCGCTAAAAGCGCGGAGCATTCGAACGCGGTGGGCCTTATCCCCTCATGGAAATATTGTATGGTTTCGGTTACCATCTCGCTGGTGGAGGAAGCCCGCGCATCCAGATGGTTGAGCGTAGCGTTGTCGATATAATCGGTGCTCCGGCGGTGATGATCGATCAGCACAAGCTTGCCTGCCATATCCACAAGGTCAGGCTCCATTGTCGCCTTGGCACGCTGGGTATCCACTACCACCAATACGGAGGACGCGCGCATCATTTCACGCACCCGGTCGGGAGATACAATAACGTCCGCATACGCCGGGTTATCGCGAATGCTGTCCACCGCCTGCTGTATGGTGGGGTTCACCTGATCCAGCACGATATACGCCTTGCAGCCTGCCTGCACCACGCAGCGGTACACGCCCAGGGCCGCGCCCATGCAGTCCATATCCGGCTGCTTATGGCCCATGATGAATGCTTCAGTGGAATTCTCCAAAAGTTGGCGGAATGCCTTGGCAAACAGGCGGGTTTTCACGCGGGACTGCCCGCTTTCAAGCTGCCTGCGCCCGCCGTAGAACGTATAGTTCGCGCCCTGCCGCACAACAGCCTGATCGCCGCCGCGCCCCAAAGCAAGCTCCATGCCCTGCCGCGCAGCAATATCCGCCTGCGCCACGCGCGGGGCAGCGCCCACAGCGATGGAAAGGGTGACGCTTTGGGATGTGCCGGTATCGATTTTGTGCGCCTTCTCCAGCAAAGCAAACCGGTCCTTTTCCAGATCCTTTAAATACTTCGCTTCAAACACAAGCAGGAACCGGCCGTTGTCATACCTGCGGTAAATACCCTGTATGGAAACGACCGTATCCGCAATCAGGCGCTCAACCTCGGTCAATACCGCGTTGCGCCTAAATTGCAGGTCTGCGCTCAGTTCCTCATAATTGTCCACATAAATGAGCGCCACATAGGGCATCTGTTCTTCATATAGGCGGCGATAATGTTCCGCTTCCGTGCGGTTAATCCAATACTGGAACAACAGTTCGCGCGAGGCATGCTCGCGGAATACCGGCATTGTGGTCACCTGGTAGGAACTGCCCGCGTACTCCATCGTACCGGACTGCGTACTGCTTTTGGGACTGCAGACCGCAGGTAACGGTTTTAAATCCAGACCATCATACAGCTTTTTCATGGCGGTGTTACGCCAGATGATACGCCCGCTTTTGTCAATTATCATACAGGGGATGTTAACGTCCGCAATCAGCCTGCCTGCTGCGGTCGCGTTTTCCTCAAATACGGTATCCATGACCTGCCGTTGCTTGTTTGCGTCTGTCGCAAGCGCGCGCAGGCTAAAAAGCAATACGATCAGGGAAACAGCGATGGCGGATACCCCAAAGCGAATATCAAAATACCCGATCACAATGCCCATGAGCGCGCACAAAATAGCGATGGGAATCAACACGCGTTGCGGTGGCCGCTTCATCCGTTTCTCCTCCTTCCGACTGCTCTATTTATAAGGTATCTCTTACAGGGCCGCATCCTCGGCGGGACACGCCGAAGGCCTCTAAGCCTGCGGGCCTCCGCGATAGATTTTTTGCTTTGGGGAAACTACTACCCCCGAATGGTACAATCGGGGATCTTCAAGGATTCAGTGCAGCCTTTGGCTGCACAGCCGGTCCCCAGACCCCTTTCTGAAAGACGTTCACCGAAGGTCGAGAATACAAAAAGAATTCCTATTCGTCCCCATCCTCGCCCTTTGACCGTATGATGATGCGCCTGCGCAGATGGATCAATTGCTCGATCAAGCCGAGTATGCCCAGGAAAAAGATGCTCATGGGCATCATCAGCACAATGAATATACAGAACATCACAATTGTGGCGCTTGAGCGGCTAAACTGCAGCATGAACATCACGACACAGGCACCCTGCACCACAAAGGGCAGTGCCCCTAAAGCGACAACCGCCGCGGCCACGGCGTCCATGTTCGCAATGTGCAAAGCGGATGCTAAAACCACGCCCAAGGCCATGATGACGATGCCCACCACAAATTCCCGCGGTACGCGCCAATATGCAAACCGGCGCATGGGCCTTAACTTCACGCCCGCCTTGCGGGTGCGCCATGTGCACACAAGGAGGTTTACAAGGCTTGCCATGCCGCCCGCTACGCACAAAACGGCGGGCAGGTAAATCGGCAGCCCGACCCGTATCATGCGTGCCATTTCCTGCATCGCCTCCGCCTGCTGCGCCGTGAACATGCCGGACATGGCTTGCGCGGAAGCCAGAGACTGCTCAAACACATCGGAAAACAGAGACGTAACATATCCAAACGCTACCCCGCCCGAGCGTATGTCGGGCAGGCTGATCATCAGATAAAATGCAATGGTATACAACGCCGCTCCCACAAAAGCGGTATCAAAATATCCTTTATTTTTCTTTATGAATGCCGTAACAAGCAAGGCCCAAATTATGCTTGCACAGGGTACCCACAACCCGCCCACGTCGGCCATCCAGTAAGCGCCCGAAAGCGATACCGCCGCAGAAAGCAAAAAGGGTGCGACTCCCCCCGTCAGCAACAAATACCCGAACAGGCCGCCCGCAAACAGCGCAAACGGAAAAAACGGCACGCTTAAAGCGCCCGCTACACCGATAAGCAGCGCCTTTATGACGCCGGGTTTCTTCATGATCTTCTCCAATTCCATTCTCCTGCTATGGTCATAACTTTCCATATTCATTGTAAAGTGAAATTCGGCGGCTGTAAATGCGAATCCGTGTTTTTCTCGGTGGAACGTTCTATTAAATATACCAATCCAGCCCGCTCCTAGCACCTAAAACAAGTCCGGAAAGGCTCAGCAAATCCGCTTTCCTGCAGAAGCAATCCCCGCTTTCTCCAGCGCGCGCAATGCGGGACGGATCAAATGCCCGCTTTCCCCCGCTAAGAGCCCTGCAACGCGCATGGGCTGTGCTTTTAATTCCCGCAGGGCGCAATAAATCAAATGTGCGTGGTCGGAAGCCAGCATGCTCCCGGGCAATGGACTTGCGGTTTCACCCAAAGCATCCTGCGTACAGGAGATGCGTGCAAACAACGCCTCCGGCCCGGCGAGCGTCAGGTCATAAAGGGTGGCGGCAGCGGTAAAGCCATTCCGCTTTAATTTTACTATGAATTGTGCGGCGTCCGCCGCATCGTCTCCTGCCCTCGGTTTTATAGACCCGTACGGCGCCACGGCGTAGAAGCCTACCGTAATCACGCGGGTGCGCGGGTCCCGGTCCACCTTCCCAAACGCGCCGAATTGCCGGAACTTTAATCCCTGCACGCCCGTTTCCTCCTCAAGTTCGCGGGCGGCGGCCGCTTCAAGCTCCTCATCCATATCCAAAAACCCGCCCGGAAGCGCCCATTTCGCGATGTTTGGACGGTCTTTGCGGCGGATCAGCAGCAATGATAGCGCATAATCTCCCTTGTCTTTTACAAGTGTGAACACCGCGATATCCGTTGTGACAGATGGACGGCGGTATTTGTTTTCATCGTATGCGGCGAGAAATTCTTCTAGTGTCTGGCCCGCGCCGTTTTTCTGGGGCTCAATCCTGCTCGGTTTCGTATTATCCATATTCCCTCCACGGCGTCAATACACCGGCCACTGCGCCACGTACGCGCATAAATAGTACACTTGCAGCAGCCCAAGAAGAAAATAGACCATCCACGCGGTCCGCGGCTTCACCAACCTGTTGAGCGCCAGCGCAAGTGGAAAGCAGGCCGCCAGGTACCGGGGCGCCGATAATAGCCAGGTAGCACCCATGCTTACAAAATAATATGCCACAAAGTAGGCTACATAGCTTGGCCTAATAGCGTAGGGTTGTCCAGCGCTAAAAAGCTCTACATTCCCATTCGGCTGTACAGTTTCGCCGTCTTTCTGCTTATGCTTTTCCCGCAGCGCAACTATCATAATAAGCGGCGCGCCGAACAGAAACAGAAGATTGGGAAGCCAAAGCCCCAGCGCCGCCTCCCGCCATGTGGAAAGGCTTGTAATGAGTTCATTTGTCTGATAGGACGCGGTATGGAAGAACCAGCCAATTTTTTGGCTCCAATGCTCGCTTTGGTACCTCAGGAACGTAAACGCGTCCCCCGTTACGCTTTTGTTGATGATAAGGTAAGCGCCAAAGCCCAGCAGGATTATAAGCAGCGCAGGAGCGCGAAGCAGGAAGAAACCCGCCCACTTGCCCGTTTCCTTTTTCTGCCGCACGGTGTCACCGATTAACTCCACCGCCACCGGCACCAGGAGCATCAACCCCAGCACCCGCGTAAAGGAGGCAAGCGCGCCTACAACGCAGGCGGTCCAATATTGTTTTTTTCTGGTAAGCAGCATCACCGCGATGGATAAGAGCAAAAATAGCCCGTCGCTCATAGGCGCGTTAAATAAAAACGCCGCGGGCATCAGCATCAAAAACGCAACGGCGCGTACGGCCGAAGCGCGGTCCATATCCAAAAGTGCAAGCTCATAAAGCAGTACCCCGGCAGCTGCGGTGGAAAGCAGGGATACCATAAGCCCGGCCGCGAACGTATTCTGAACAAGTTCACTGAATAGCCGTACCACAATAGGATAAAGCGGAAAGAAGACGATATGGAATCTTGCGTCGCCTTCCGTTACATACCAATTGTCCGCAATGCCCATGTAATGCGGCGCGTCGCCCTTGTTCCAAAGCGAAAGCGTATCGATTAATCCGCCCGGATACCCCTTTTGCAGGGCATATATGGCGTAGGCTACAATATATATGATGATCCTTGCAAGCAACAGCAACAAAAAGAGACGGACGACCGGATGCCGATACGCCCGCCTGAGGCTCCTTCGTCCAAGCCCCGCTTCCATCTCAAGTTCCGGCTCGCCGGAAAATGCAACGAAAAGCCCGCGCAGACACTGCGCGCACAAAAACCCAAAGAGCGCCGTAAGAACGGCGGCCGCCGCAGCGGAGGCCGCCGTGATGGAAGACTCTGTGAATGCCCAGTACCCGTATGCCGCGGCCAGCCCCACAAACAACGCTGCCGTCGTAAAATTCCTTACCTTCTGCATGCTCCTCCCGCTAAACGCGGCGCAACGCCTTTGGCTTGCCCAAGATTTCGCTTAATATTATGCCCTCCGCCACGGCGTTCGGATCATGCCCGAGCCTCGTCAGTACATCCAGCGAAACACCCCGCGGCGTCTCCCACTCTTTGGTTCCGTGCGCAAGAACAGCCCTTCGCGCCGGGCGCTCGCCCCCCATGCTGCCTTCCGTATGCGCATGGATGTTTGAGCCGCTCAGCAAAGTCGCGTGGCGACCCTGCGTGGCTTCCATATGCGCTGCAACCGTCGCCGTGGGCATTTTTACGCTGCCCATAGCAGCAGGTCCCCCTTCCGTTTGGGGGTTAGAGCGCTCATACGTCTGCATACGCTGCTGGACCGGGGCGGGGCGTACCGGCAGTTCGTGTACCGGTTCCCCCTCGAAGTCTTCTGAAACGGATTCCTGCATGTAGGGCCCAGAGGGAAAGCGCGGATCGTCTGAATGGGGCTGCGCGGGGGGAAAGCGCGGATCGACGGATGCGGGCTGCTGCATGGTGCGCGCCCGCGCTTCCCTCTGCTCCCGCTCCTTCTTCTTTTTTCCTGCGTTCCCCACCAGAAACAAAATGGCGATGAGGATGCCGATGATAATATCCATATTGCCCCCTCAGGCCGCGGAAAAGTCCTGCGGACTTTATCCGCGGGCTTTCAATTACTCGCTCTTCTTTTCCGGCTCGGCGTTTTTGGAAATTGCCTTACGCATCTCGGTATCCGAGATCACGTTCTGCATGTTGTAATAATCCATGACCCCAAGCTTTCCTTCACGGAACGCATGCGCCATAGCGCGCGGCACCTCGGCCTCGGCCTCGATAACCTTGGCGCGCATCCCCTGCGCCTCCGCTTTGTTTTCCTGCTCCTGCGCTACGGCCATAGCGCGGCGCTCTTCCGCCTTCGCCTGCGCGATACGCTTATCCGCTTCCGCCTGGTCGATCTGCAGCTGCGCGCCCACGTTTCGGCCCACGTCCACATCCGCGATATCGATGGAGAGTATCTCAAACGCAGTGCCCGCGTCGAGACCCTTGTTCAGAACCGTACGCGAAATGCTGTCCGGGTTTTCCAAAACTTCCTTGTGGCTCATCGCAGAGCCGACAGTGGTGACGATACCTTCGCCGATACGGGCGATGATGGTCTCTTCCCCTGCGCCGCCGACCAGACGGTCGATGTTCGCGCGTACGGTCACGCGCGCCTTGGCACGAAGCTCAATGCCGTCCTTCGCGATGGCCGCGATAACCGGGGTTTCAATCACCTTGGGGTTGACGCTCATCTGTACGGCAGTGAGCACGTCGCGCCCGGCCAGGTCAATGGCGCAGGCCCGCTCAAAATCCAGCGGAATGCCCGCGCGCTGCGCGGCGATAAGGGCGTTGACCACGCGGTCCACGTTGCCGCCGGCGAGGTAGTGCGCTTCCAGCTTGTTGATGGGCAGCACAAGCCCTGCCTTGGTCGCCTTGATCATGGGGTTGACGATACGAGCGGGAATGACCTTGCGGATGCGCATGCCAATCAGCTGCGTGATACCCACCTTCACCCCGGAAGCCAGCGCCGCGATCCACAGCCTCAGCGGGATAAAGCTAAAGAATATGGAAAGGAATACAATAACGCCGATGATGATGAGAATTGCCCAGAAAACGTCCATGGTATGCTCCTTTCGTAACGGCTCAGGCCGCAGTTAAGTTTGTCAATGGATTTTCTTGTAGTTAAAAGTGCGTCTACACACTTCAGGGTGTCACAAGTTTGAGAGCTACAAGGTATCGGCGCTTTCAAAGCGCCGCGCCCTTGCCATGAGAGGCCCCGGGCACCTAGGCCCGTGCGCTTCCCCCCCCCTCATTAAGCAGGGGAAAAGGAAATGAAGTTCTAACACTCAGCACGCTTTACAGCGGCGCGCTTTCTTTCGCCATACCCACGCGGATGCGCAGGCCTTCCACTTGCTGAACTGTTATGTTGGTGTTGGCCGGCAAGAACTCGCCGCCCGTCACCACGTCGAGCACATTTTCCCCGAACTTCGCCTTTCCGGCGGGCCGTAACGGTGTAATGGAAACGCCGGTCTGCCCCAGGTACTGTTCATACGCCGTTTCCACGATATTGGTAGACTCGCCTTCAATGCGGTCGTGCAGTATAATCCGCGTTTTATCAAACTTACCCTTCGCGGCAAGCCGGAAAAACAGCAGCAGCCCCACCGCAATAATAAACAGGATAAGCGCTGTCAGAAACACCATACCCTTGGGGTTGCCGATCTGAAACAGCACCGCCGCCAAAAACGCCACGGCTCCTAAGGCCCCGGATATGCCAAGGCCGGGGGTAAACATTTCCACCACAAAAAGTATGATGCCGATTCCCAGCAAAATGAATGTAATCGTCATGGGGTCCATTTCAGGCGCCTCCTTCCCTTTTTACCGCCAGCCGCTTTTTCCCTGCGGGGTTACACGCCGCCCCACGCGGTTAAAATAAAGCAATCGCAGCTGGAGATGCAAGCATTAGCCCACGTTTCGTTTTTTCTTATTATAGCATAGAATACTCATGCGGGGGGATAAAATGCGGTGGTGTTTGGCAGGAAAGCGATGTGTTTTTCTGTAATTCCCGGAAATCCGGCACGCTTTGCATCGGAAGCGGCGCATGGTATAATGTGCGGTGTAGCGATTTGACCCGGCAGCCTAATAACGCCGCCTGGGTTTGAGATAGTTTTTTTAAAGGTGAGGCCAAAGGATGAAGGACAAGCAGGACTTAATGCAAAAAATAGAGAACAGGCTAATCAGCGACTACCAGGTTTCGCTCAGCGAGGCAACGCTTGCGCAGCTCCATAACGCTCTTGGAGACGAAGCCATGGCGAGCATCGCGGCGGATTGGTACAATAGCCGCCACGCGCGGGACTGTGTGCGGCGCGCCTATTATTTCAGCGCCGAATATATGATGGGGCGCATGGTATACAACAACCTACTCTCGTTGGGCGCGCTTGAAACAGTGCGTGAGGCGTTTGGGGAGCGCGGTCTCGACCTGTCCGCGTTTGAAGATATTGAGGATGCTGCGTTGGGCAATGGGGGCTTGGGCAGACTTGCCGCATGTTTTTTAGACTCTGCGGCTACGCACAACCTGCCGCTCGACGGGTACGGCATCCGGTATAAATTCGGCCTGTTCAAGCAGAGCTTCCGGGACGGCTTTCAGGCGGAAAGCGCGGACGATTGGCAGCGTTTTGGAGACCCATGGAGCATCCGGCGGGACACGCATGCCGTAGACGTTCACTTTGCAGGCCAGACGGTACGCGCCATCCCTTACGACATGCCCATACTGGGCTACCGCTCAGACAACATCGGCACGCTCAGGCTATGGCAGAGCGAGCCCATCGAGGAATTTGACTTTCAGGCGTTCAACGATCAGCAGTACGGCCTGGCCGTGCGCGAAAAAAACGCCGTGGAGGACATCACCCGCGTGCTCTATCCCAATGACAGCACCTACGCGGGCAAGCAGTTGCGGTTAAAGCAGCAGTACTTTCTTTCGAGCGCATCGCTGCAGGATATTCTGTTTAACTTCAAGCGCGCGCACGGGGATTTATCCGGCTTTGCGGACATGGTGTCCATACAATTGAACGATACGCACCCGGTGGTGAGCATTCCCGAGCTCATACGCCTCCTTATGCTCGAAGGCTGGAGCTTTGAAGTTGCGTTTCAGGCTGTTTGCCGTGTGTTCTCCTACACCAACCATACCGTCATGGCGGAAGCCATGGAAAAATGGGATGTGGAGCTTTTCAAATCCGTCATTCCTGAAGTGTTCGATATCGTATACAAAATCAACGCCCGGTTCTGCGGGGAACTGATGGCAAAGAGCTTCCCCAACATCCACGAGGTTTCCATCATACAGGGGCCGGTCATCCATATGGCGAATCTCGCGTCCTACTGCTCGCGCACCATCAATGGCGTGGCGCAGATCCATACGGAGATATTGAAGAGCAGCGTGCTCAAGCACTTCTATACGCTCTTCCCCGAGCGTTTCCAGAACAAGACCAACGGCATTACGCAGCGCCGCTGGCTTAAACTGTGCAACCCCGAACTTTCGGATTTTATATCTTCTCGTATCGGCGAAGGCTGGATTACGGAGCTTGACGAACTGGAGAAACTCAAGGCGTTTACTTCTACAGCGGATATTGAGGCGTTCAACGACGTAAAGCGCCAGAAAAAGGCGCAGCTTTCCGCGTACATCCAAAGAGCGGAGGGTATATTGCTGCCGCCGGACTTTCTATTCGACGTGCAGATCAAGCGCATGCACGAGTACAAACGGCAGTTATTAAACGCCTTCTCCATACTGGACATTTATTTCGGCCTGAAAGAAGGGCGTATCCGAAACTTTACACCCACCGCGTTTATTTTCGGCGCAAAGGCCGCGCCGGGCTACTGGCGCGCAAAGGCCATTATCAAATTCATCCACGAGGTAGCGCGGCTGATCAACAACGACAAAAGCATGAGCAGCCTATTACGCGTGGTGTTTGTCTCCAATTATAACGTCTCCTACGCGGAACGGATTATCCCCGCCGCGGACGTAAGCGAGCAGATTTCCCCCTCCGGCACCGAGGCGAGCGGCACCGGCAACATGAAGCTGATGCTAAACGGTGCTGTCACTTTGGGCACTTACGATGGAGCGAACGTGGAAATTGTGGAGCAGGCAGGCGTTGAAAACAACTTCATATTCGGCAAATCCTTCGCGGAACTCAACGCCATACGCGTCAAGTACGACCCGCGCGCGCTATACGCAAGCGAGCCGCGCATCCGCCGCGTGGTGGATACGCTGGTGGACGGCACGTTTGGAAGGCTAGATATATTCGACGAACTGCACAGCAGCTTACTTACCGGCGGCAGCTACGGCCTGCCCGACCAATACTATGTGCTTCTTGAGCTTCTTCCTTATGTGGATAAGAAGCTGGAGGCGAACCTCACCTATCAGGACCGTATCGTGTTCGGCAGAAAGTGCCTGATGAATACGGCAAGCGCGGGCAAATTTTCCAGCGACCGCACTATACGGGAATATGCTTCGGATATCTGGGAGATTGCACCGATGACTACTCTGAATTGCAACGGGTAACATGTAACCCTTTTCAGGGGCTTTGCCCCTGAAACCCCACCCAAGGGACACGTCCCTTGGGAATTCCGTCCCCTAAAACGTCCTGTTCAGGACGTTTACGAATATGGGTTCTTAGGGGCTTTCCGAAGGAAAGCGGGTTCGCGAAAACCGATCCAGTGAATCGGTTTTAGAACCCCGGGTACTGCTGTTTACGTCCCTAAGCGGGTGTTTGAGGGCAGCGCCCTCAACGTATCCTTTTGTCGATATTCTGAACATAAGAATGTTGCAGCAATTTATGAAGGAGGACAAGCGTATGAAGCGTATCGTCTGGCCGGTAAGGCTCGTTTTATTGCTCGTTTGCCTGTTGTTTATCGTTTCGGTACTGTTTTCCGCCATACGCCTTGTCATCAACCGCCCGGCGTTCTTTTACGCCGAGTATACGCGCCTGGACCACGCACGCTACATGGGCATGAGCACGGAGGACCTGACCAACGCCACTATGCAGATGATCCGGTATATGGAAGGGAGCGTTCCCAGCATCGACATTGACGTGACGGTAGACGGCGAGCGCGCCTCCATGTTCAACGACCGAGAGCGCGCACATATGGTGGACGTGCTGGCGTTGTACCAGGGCTGGCGCACGGTGTCTTATGTAAGTTTCGGCCTGGTTGTACTGCTTTTTGTGCTGCTGCGCAAACGCCCGGGGGAAATCGCGCGGGCATTTCTCAACGCGAGCAAAGTGTTCGTGCTTCTGCTTGCTGCGATCGCCGTCTGGGTGCTTTTAGATTTCTCCTCGTTCTGGACGGCATTCCATCACCTGTTCTTTACCAACGACCTATGGCTGTTAGACCCCGCCACCTCCCGCATGATCAACATGATGCCGCTGCAGCTTTTCTATGACATCGTGGTTTTCGTTGTGGTGGTGTTTATTCTGCTGTGGGCGGCGCTCATCGCCGTGGCGGCTGCTGTACGCCGGAAAGAAAAGCGGGCAAGCGTATGACGGGCTATGAAGAACTCGCTTCCCGCCGCGTGCGGGAGCTAATGGATCAACAGCATGTTACCGTGCTCGCCATTGAAAGCTCCTGCGACGAGACGGCAGCCGCCGTGGTACGCGACGGGCGGGAGGTGCTTTCCAACACCGTATATTCGCAGATCCCACTGCACCAAAAGTACGGCGGGGTGGTCCCTGAGCTTGCCTCGCGCAACCATGTGCTGCAACTAAACCCCACCGTGGCCGCGGCGCTGGAATTTGCAGGCCTAGGCTATGACGAAATCGATGCCGTGGCGGTAACCGCCCGCCCGGGGCTCATCGGCGCGCTTTTGACCGGGGTCAGCTACGCCAAGGGGCTTGCTTACGCAAAAG
>JAEYSE010000076.1 GCA_023435025.1 Bacillota bacterium | reverse complement strand
GGACAAGTTGACCCGAAGCTCAGACGATGGCCGAGGGATTTCATATACGTTGCTTACTTTTTCAACCTCTGCCCCAAATATCGTTCCAACCCCTCGATCGCGTGCCTTGCCGCGGGCGTGTCCTTGGCGCTGCCCTGGGCCAGCGTGCCGCGCCCGCCGCCTCGGCCAGAAAGTGCAGTGTTCACAGCCTGCGCAAGCTCACCCATATCCAGCCCCACATCCGCATGGCAGGCAAGCACGTATTGCAACTGCCCGTTTTCCGGGGCAAGCAGCAACGCGAGCATTCCCTGCTCTCCACACAGCTTTAGCGCAAGCGGCCGAATCTGCGCGCCGGGCAGCTCCTCCACCATGCGTACAACCAGCCTGCGCTTGCCGACTGATACGGCACTTTTAATAAACTCATCTGCGAGGTAACCGGAAACCCTGGCATAAAGCGCTTTATTTTCCCGCCGGAGGTTCGTGGCCTCCTGCTGCAGTTTCACAAGCGCGCCCGGCGCGTCCTCCATCTTGCAGGAAAAGCTGCGTGCAACCGCATCCACAATATTCTGCTGCGCCTGTGCATGGGTTAACGCCCGCGCGCCGCAGGCAAATGTCAACCTTTCTCCGCCCTTGTAGTGTTCGTGTGCCGTCACCTTGACCAGGCCGATTTCGCCGGTCGCGTTCACGTGGGTGCCGCAGCAGGTGCAACTGTCCCCTCCCGGCATTGCGACGATACGCACCGTGCCGGCCAAGCCCGTCGCGACTTTCCGCAGCTGCATGTTCTCGAGTTCTTCCGCCTCCACGTATGCGAGCGTAACGGGCAGGTTTTTATTGACAAGCTCGTTTGTCCGCCGCTCCAGCGCCTCCACATCCTCATGCGCGAGCGGCTTGTCGAGATCGATCGTGCAGTAGGCAGCCGCCATATGGAACCCAATGTTAACTGCGTCAAAGAGTTCCTTGGCCGCGAAGGAAAGGATATGTTCGCCCGAATGCTGCTGCATGTGGTCAAACCTACGCAGCCAATCAATAGATACTTCCACCATGCGGCCCACGGGGATAGGCTCCGCGGTGCGATGCAATACGCGTTCGCCATCCTCCGTAACGTCCAGCACGGCAACGCCTCCGATAAGTCCCGTATCGTGCGGCTGTCCGCCGCCGGTTGGAAAAAGTACAGTTTTATTAAGTTCCACATCGAACCCGCCGTCCACGGGTGTGCAGGCAAGTACCTGTGCCTTTGTGGCGGTAAGGTAGCTATTATCCAAATACAGTTTCTCGGTCATGCGTCTCTCCTTTAGGTTGTAACATGCGCACCCTGCCGACTCAAATCAGCCCCAGCGCGCGGAACAAAAATATCCACAAGAATATACTTGCCACAGAAAACGCGGATGTAAACACCACAATTTCGCTTGCAAGCTGCCTGTCCCCCTTCATGGCGCAGGCCATGGGGTAGCTGCTCACCGCCGTAGGCGGCGTAAAGAGCATCATCAGTGCGAATAGAGGCTGTCCCCTGAACCCCAGCAGTACACCAACCGTAAGCCAGATAAACGGCACCAGCAATAAACGCGAAAGCGTCGCGGCTGTCAACGCGTGCCTGTTTTTCGCCGCGGAAGCGAGCGTGAAGGACGCCCCCAACAAAAAGAAAGAAACCGGCGTCGCGCAGTCTGAAAGCGCCCATACAGCCTTCTGTACCGCCGCGGGCAACGATATCCCGCTTATATTGCAGAGCAACCCCGCCGCAATGCCCAGTATAAGCGGGTTGGTGAGTATGCTTTTTAAAGTTTGCTTCCAGTCCGTTTTGCAGCCTTCAAACTTCTTTAACGAAATGACGGCCAGCACGTTGAACAGCGGAATCACCAAAGATACCATCCGCGCCACGATGGTGATGTTTCCTTCCCCATACAGGGAAAGCGCCACCGGAATGCCAAACAGCGCCATGTTGGAGCGCAAAATGCCCTGTATCAGCACACCCCGGCGGGGATTTTCCGGTTCCAGACGCGGAACGATCACCCATAGAAGGAAAAACGTCACCAACACCCCCACCACTGCGAACGCTATGAGGGGAACCATTTCCGGCGAAAACATCGTGGCAAGGTCGCTTTCCGTAGCCATATTGCGGAACAGCAGCAATGGCAGAAAGAGCCAGAACACCAGCTTGTTTGTGGCTTGCACCCAGGCATCCTCAAGCTTGATAATCCGCTTAAAGGCATAACCCGCCGCCATCATCAAAAACAGGGGGAGTACAATGTTCAGAGAAAGGAGGAGACTTTCGCGCATAGTTACCTTCTTCAACTGCCGATAATATCCTGCGGACTATCAGCAAGCCTTTATACTTTGCGGGACGGGGTGTAAAAATAGATCCGACATTACAAACCAGTATACCACAATCTCTGCACAGCAACTTACATTTGCGTATATATAAATGCAAAGGGCTTGCAACTCATTTGGCTTTGGGGTATCGTAATATTTGCGGTTCAAACAGGCGCCGCAGCATTGCCGATCTTACTAAATTTTTGGAGGTATGAAAGCGCATGCACCAGCCAACCTTGGTCATACTTGCCGCCGGAATGGGCAGCCGTTACGGAGGGCTAAAACAGATCGATCCCGTGGACGAATACGGCAACATTATCATAGATTTTTCCATATTTGACGCCCTGCAGGCTGGCTTTTCACGCGTGGTATGTATCATCAAAAAAGAAATTGAACGAGATTTTCACGAGGTCGTCGGCCCCCGCATCGCCAAGCGGGCCGAGCTCGTTTACGCGTATCAGGAGCTTACTATGCTTCCCGAAGGGATTTCCTTACCGGAAGGTCGCAACAAGCCATGGGGTACTGCCCACGCGCTGCTCTGCTGCAGGGATGTGGTGGACGGTCCGTTCGCCGTTATCAACGCGGACGATTATTATGGCAGATCCGCTTACTCCGCCATCTATTCGCATTTAAGCGCGCCGCACGCACCGGGCGAATATGCCATGGTGGGCTATTCCGTGGAGAACACGCTCACCGATTACGGAACCGTGACGCGCGGCGTCTGCGCGGCGGACGCAAGAGGATATTTGAAGAACATCAAGGAATGCTCCGGCATCAAAAAATATGCCCATGGCGGAATGTATGAAGAAAACGGACGCGAAATATTCATTCCCAAGGGAACGCCAGTCTCCATGAATCTCTGGGGGTTTGACACGAGCCTGTTCGAGGGCCTGGCCGCGGGCTTCCCGCCATTTCTGGCAAAAGGGCTCAGGGAAAACCCGCTCAAATGCGAGTACCTGCTGCCTACGGCCGTGCATGATCTGATTTTTGCTCAAAAAGCAACGGTGAAAATGCTCAGAAGCGAAGACTCCTGGTTTGGCGTTACGTATCAGGAGGATATGCCCGCCGTCCGCGCCGCCATCCGTGCGCTCAAGGATCAGGGCATCTATAAAGAAAAGCTTTGGGAAGATTGATATCGAAAAAGGTGGCTTGCGCCACCTTTTTTTGAGTTTTTATATGGTTGCTTCTTCGTCTCACCTGCGTTTGCAGGGCGGCGTAAGCGCCCTTCTGCTATGTAAATACGTGTCAGTTCTGTTCCGCGCTTATGGCTTCCGGTCCGGCATTCGCCTGCTTCGCTTTCTTATCCACGTTCTGGTTGTACAACAGCCCAAGCAGAACCAGTATGCCGCCCGCCACTTTCCCAACGGAAACGCCATTGCCCGTGAGCGCGTCGATGATGATACCGGACGCAAGCTGGCTGACAAATATCAGCAGCGTCAAAACATAAGCGGACATCTTGGGCGTGATGTAGTTGGAGATGAACATGTTCACAATGCCAACGAGGCCGCCAAGGTACATAAATAGGTTCAGCGGTTGCGCAATGCCACCGGGCAGTGTGCCGCCAACTACAAAAAGCAGAAGCATTGAGCCCAAAAGGCCGGTGGTATAGTTATAGAACGTACTCTTATCATTGCCGATGCGGCCGGAAAGCTCAGCGTTACACATTCGCCCAACGACGATGGTTGCCCCGGCAAGTATGCCCAACAGAATATACATGCGTCCTCCTAAAACAGCAGCATCAGCATAGCGCCCGCCGCGACAAGGCCCACGCCGATCAGCTTCTTTTTTTCGAACCGCATTTTTTTTGCGCCAAGCAGCCCCGCTGTATCGATCACAAACGAAACGACCACCTGCCCCAACAGGCTCAAAACCAGCGTCAGGGACACACCCAGGTGAACGAATGTGAGGTTTGTCATCGCTACGGTGGCGACGCCGACGACACCGCCCATGTACATATACCATGGCTCGTTTAGGGTATGGCGCAGGCTTTGTTTTTTTACGGCAAGCCATGCACCGATGCCCAAAAGACCGAGCGCGTGGATCAGCACCGTCGCGAAAGCGTTGCCGTACGCTTCGGAAAGCTGCCCGTTAAATAGCAGCATGACGGATATCAGAATGCCGCTGAATATGGAAAGAAACTCTGCCACCGTTATAGCCTCCTTTTATGAAAGCATACCCGATATACATTGCCTTGCGGTATGACATATGTCATACTGGTTGCAGAAAAATTGGAGAAAAATGTGCATGCAAAAGGTAAGAGACGCTGCCCTACTGCAACAGTATAGAGAAAAATTGCTGCAAACCGGGCCGGAGCCTTTCCGGTTCCTCGCGGCGTACCCTTTTGAGCTGTTTTCCTATTTGCGGGAGGAAACGCTTTGCACCTACGGCGAACCCATGCCTTACTTGCTGCTGCTGATGGAAGGCAAGGCTAAAATATTCCTGACGCTGGAAAACGGAAAGACGCTGCTGAGCGCATTTATTGAGGCGGTGGAGCTTTTGGGCGATCTAGAATTGTGCACGGACCTCATCACCCGGAATTCCGTACAGGCTACGACGAAGGCGTATTGCCTTGGGGTTCCCATGTCCTATTGCCGGGACACCATGTTGAAGGATCCGGTCTTTTTAAGGCTCATCAGCCGGGAGCTTGCAAAAAAGCTCGATAACTGCTCCTCCACATACGCTGTCAATATGCTCTATCCACTGCCCTCACGTCTGGCGGGATACCTGCTGTATATGGCGGAAGATGGTTTTTTTAGCGAGAATCTTGGCGCACTTTCTGAATATTTGGGGACCAGCTACCGGCATTTGCTGCGTGTGTTCCATGACTTTTTAGAAGGCGGCCTGATCTGGCGCGAACGTGGCGGCTACAGGCTTTTGGACCGCGCGGCGCTTATGGAACTGGCCGGAAGTGTATACAGCCCAACGCGTGGGTATCAATGAAATAGATACAAGGTAAAGTATTCCATTTGTTTGGTGCGCGGATTTCCTCTGGCGAACGCCGAAAAATCTGCTATACTGTTTTGGGGCATTAGCCCAATTGATATAAGCGAGGAACAATCACACATGAAACCGGTCATAGGTATCACGCCGCTATATGATGTCGAAAAGAGCAGCATCTGGATGTTGCCCGGCTATATGGAAGGTATTGCCCAGGCGGGAGGCACCCCCATTGTTTTACCATTGAAAGCCGACGATGCGGATATCGAAAGGCTGTTTCGCGTAATTGACGGTCTTCTGCTACCTGGCGGCCAGGACGTGGACCCTTCCCTTTATGGTGAGCAAAAGAGCGAAGACTGTGGTGAGATCTGTGCCATGCGGGACACACTCGAAAAGAAGCTGTTCCAGAAAGCAATGAGCATTGACTTGCCGGTGTTTGGTATCTGCCGCGGGCTGCAGTTTATCAACGCCGCGATGGGGGGAACGCTGTACCAAGACCTCGCCACCCAGTTTACAAGTCCCAATGCGGAAAACCACCGGCAGACCGCTCCCCGGGATACGTTTTCCCACAAGGTAACGTTAGTGCAGAGCTCGCCGCTGTATGCGATGCTCGATACCGAAAAGCTTCCGGTTAACAGCTTTCACCATCAGGGAATCCGGACACTGGCGCCGGGACTCCTGCCTTCCGCCATCGCGGAGGACGGGCTGGTGGAGGCCATCTATGCGCCACACAAAACATTTGTACAGGCGGTGCAGTGGCACCCGGAATGCTGCTTTGAAAGCGACGAGCCCTCCCGAAAGATTTTCCGTGCCTTCGTAAACGCCTGCGCTTCGGGCAAGTAACATTAATGAATTGCTAAGACAATTTGCAGGGCCTTGCTTTAAAAAGCAAGGCCCTGCTGTTAGTAGCCGCACATTGCTAATTGAGCACAGTCTTGCCGCCCATATACATCCGGAGCGGGGTGGGGATATTCACCGTACCGTCCGCGTTCAGATTGTTTTCTAAAAACGCGATCAGCATGCGCGGCGGAGCGACGACTGTATTGTTAAGCGTATGCGCGAAGTAGTTGCCTTCCTCTTTGTTTTTAACGCGAATACCCAATCTGCGCGCCTGTGCGTCACCAAGGTTGGAACAGCTCCCTACCTCAAAATATTTCTTTTGACGCGGCGACCAGGCTTCCACGTCCACGCTTTTCACCTTGAGATCCGCAAGGTCGCCCGAGCAGCATTCCAGCGTACGGACGGGGATGTCTAGCGTACGGAAGAATTCCACCGTATATTCATACAGTCTCTTGAACCATGCAGCACTATCCTGCGGCTTGCAGATGACGATCATCTCCTGCTTTTCAAACTGGTGGATACGGTAGACGCCGCGTTCCTCAATGCCGTGCGCGCCGACCTCCTTGCGGAAGCAGGGAGAATAGCTGGTGAGCGTCTGCGGAAGGTCGCCTTCTTCGAGCGTGGTATCGATAAACTTGCCGATCATGGAATGCTCGCTGGTGCCGATCAAATAAAGGTCTTCCCCCTCAATTTTGTACATCATGTTTTCCATTTCCGCAAAGCTCATCACGCCCGTCACCACATTGCTGCGAATCATAAATGGCGGGATGCAATAGGTAAAGCCTTTCTCAATCATAAAATCCCGCGCATAGGTCAGTATGGCGGAATGAAGCCGCGCGATATCGCCTTTGAAGTAATAAAATCCGTTGCCGCTTACTTTACGGGCGCTCTCGAGATCCACGCCGCGTAAGCGTTCCATGATATCGATATGGTAGGGGATTTCAAAATCCGGAACCTTCGGTTCGCCAAAACGCTGGAGTTCCACGTTTTCGCTGTCGTCACGGCCTATGGGTACTGTCGGGTCTATGATGTTGGGCAGTATGAGCATACGCTCCCGGATGGCCTGCTCCAGCTCCCCTTCGCGCACACCGAGATCACTAAGCTCCTGCCCGATAGCGGAAACATCCGCCTTGACGCGCTCGGCCTCTTCCCGCTCGCCTCTCGCCATAAGTCCGCCTATTTGCTTGCTCAATACGTTGCGCTGGTTGCGTAAGCTGTCGCACCGTACCTTGACGTCCCGGTACTCCCGGTCCAGCTCCAGCAACTCGTCCAACAAAGGAAGCTTATGGTGCTGGAACTTCTTTTTGATGTTTTCCCTGACGGCTTCGGGGTTTGCCCGCACGAATTTGATATCCAACATTATTATTCTCCTTTCATTTGCTGCATAAAAAAACGCCCCGCTCCCATGCAAAATGCAGGGATTGGGACGAAGATTATCCGCGTTGCCACCCAAATTGCCGGAGGTTTGATCCGGCCGCTCAATATGCGATAAAGGGCATACCCTTTGGCATTACGCCAATGGCTCAAAAAGTGGACAGGCACGCTCCTTGCCGGTTTTCACCCGCCACCGGCTCTCTGAAAAGGACGGCAACGCCGTTGCTTTTGTCAACGCCATGATGCTATATAGCCGCACCTATCTGCGGTATATACGATTTATTTTACCGCCGCCTGATACGTCGGTGCGTTCTTGGGCGCTTTTGCCTTGATGACCTTATGATAATAATCGTAAGTCATAACGGGAAGCGCTTTTTGCGCGCATGCTTCGTCCATGCAGCCATCGTAAACCTGGGCAAAGAATACGGTGTGCGTTTCCACATCGTGGCTGTCCACGATGTTGCAGAACAAGTACCCCGCGCATTCCGCCTTGAGCATGGGCAGCCCGTCGTGCAGGGCATACTCCAGCCCCTCAAACTTGTGCATGGTTGCACCGGAGGAATACCCAAACCTGCCGATGGTCTTTGGGGGGGTGGCTTCCGTGAGTACGGAAATCGAAAACCTTCCCGTTTCCTGCATCAGCTTGTGCGTATAATTATTCTTGCTCATGCTCACGGCGATCATACCTTCCGCCGTGACCTGAAAAACCGTGTTCACAATGCAGCCCTGCGGCGTATCGCCATCCATCACACCAATGACATATAGCCCGTAAGAAAGTTTGAACAGTACAGCAGGATCCAATATTACCCTCCTAATGCGCGGCGATGGCCCGTTGCGCCTTTGCGCCCGCGGCTTTTCATATGCTGGGGACTATGTTAGACTTATTATAACCTATACCCATAAAAAAGGAAACCGCTGCGGGAGGAACGATGCACTACAAGGAATACGGAGCAACCGGATGCCGGGTCTCCGCCATAGGCTTTGGCGGCATGCGCTTTTTAGAGGAGGACGTAAAGAGCGGCAACCTGGAAGCGTGCGCCGAGGTGGTCCGTTATGCGCACGAAAAGGGAATTAACTATTTTGATACTGCACCCAGCTATTGCGATGACAAAAGCGAAGACATCATGGGGCTAGCCCTAAGCAAGCTCCCCCGAGAAAGCTATTTCATCAGCACCAAGACGAACTTCTATCAGATCGACAATCCGGCGACGGAAGCGGGCTTTTTTCACCGCTTGGAAACAAGCCTGAAACGGCTGCGGGTGGATTATATTGATTTCTACCACCTGTGGTGTATGCTATCCCTCACGCAATACCGGAAGCAGTGCGACACACTCTACGGGTATTTTTTGAAAGCAAAAGAGCAGGGAATGATCCGGCACATTGTGTTCTCCTCCCATATGCCGGGGAACGAATTGGAGCAGGTAATTAGCGAAGGCCTGTTTGAAGGTATGCTGATTGGCTACAACGCGCTCAATTACCGTTACCGCATCAGTGGGCTTGCCGCCGCGCATAAACGCAACATGGGCGTGGTAGTCATGAACCCGCTGGGCGGCGGCGTGATTCCGAAAAACCCGCAGTTATTTTCCTTCCTCACCGAAGGCACTGCGTTTAACCCGGCACAGGCCGCATTGCGCTTTGTTGCAGGGCACCGGGAAGTTTCCACCGCGCTCAACGGTATCACCACCCGAGAGCAGGTGGATGAGGCTGTTTCTGCGATGGAAGGGCTTGAGGAACGGCCCGCAGCTGCACAGGCCGGACTCCTTCCCGCGTCAGGCGGCGGTCAAAACGCGCTATGTACGGGCTGCGGCTATTGTGACAGCTGCCCTACGGGCGTACCCATCCCCAAACTGATGGACGCATACAACCAAAAGCTGCTGGACAACCGAAACCCGACCTCGCGTTTACAAACCCAGTGGGCGCTTAAGCCTGACGCCGCGCTTGCATGCATCGCGTGCGGGCAGTGCGAAGGCTTGTGCACGCAACATCTGCCTATCATAGAGCGGCTGCGGGAGATTCAGACGTATGCTTCCGCCAGATGAATGGCGGACTGCTTAATTTCGCCACAACCAAAAAATACTTCTATCATTAATAGAATCTGTAAAAATAAGACCGAAATGAGACTGAACTGAGGACGAATTGAAGCATTGAGGTGTTATGCTGAGTTTACAAAGACAAAAGGTAAGCGAGGCGGTACGCAATGAAGCAATTCACCAAACTGATATCCGTTTTGGGCGGAATTGTTTTGCTGTTTGGGGTTTTTCTTTTTGCCGCCAAAGGCATTCTCAACAATGCCGCCGGGCAAAGCTGCGCGGATACTTCGCTGGCGGGACCGCAGGCGGAAACTGTATCCAAGGCCGTTCCCGCGCCGGTGGATGACGAGATCGTAACCATAGACGAGGATGCGGTGATTACCGAAGAATACAAGCCCGTGGAACGGCAAACGATTCCCATTGGCCCCGGGACAGAACCCACCGCCGCACAAAATAGTACCGCTTCCGCTGCTAAGCTTTTATATCAGGCAGGCGTTACGTTTTTGCAGCAGGAAGAAAATGCGCGTATCGCGCGCGACACGTTGTCAGCGCTTCAGACCAACACCGTCAGGATAGGCAATAAATCAGGTACCCCGGGGAGCGAGACTCTTTCCGAGGCCTTTTTTGATTTTTTGGGAACAACGGACGACCCGGCCTATTCCGATTGCGGCGTTACATTTTCCAACGCCGAAGGTGTGACCCATACTTCCTCCACTTACAGCAAAATGGATAACGTTATGGCCGAACACTTTGTTACCATGGAATTGAGCGCAAACGCCATGGTAAAAACGGAATGCACCGAGGTTACAACACAGGGAGAACAGGAGAATGTCACGCTTTCTTCCTTTGTCATTACCCGTCAAGGCGCGGATGGTACGACCACGGAAACCTACAGCACCTCAAAGACCGAACCCAGAGAATAGTATTGGAAATAAAAAAAGCGAGGATGGCTTTTCTCGCTTACATTCAAAAAGCCGCAATCGTCCAAAGGACCTTTGCGGCCTGTTTTTTTCGACGGCGCCCGCCTGCAACGTACGCGCTTTGTGAGCAAGCGGCTTGCGCGTAACACAGGAACCTGCAGGCAGACGCCTATGGTTAGTATATGAAGGAGCTCCGGCTATTATAACGCTTTAACGCCCAAATAATTTGCTCAGCGGTTCGATGACCGCATGCAGATCCGCAATGCTTTCGTTCAGGGTTTCAATATCCAGCTCGTTGAGGGTCCTTACCGCTTCCGCTACGCCGGTCGCGGCGGAAGAAGCTGCCGTCTGCCCCTGCTCTACCAGCACGTTGATTTCATCAAACATCAGAGGTAAATTTGCGGAATGAATATCATCCGCAATTGCATTGAGCTGCGTAAACGTGGTTTCCGCCTGTAACAGAATACGGTTGATCTGCGCGCCCGCCGAGATCATGAATAGCGTGACGCCAAAAAGCGCTACTGCCATGAGCAACATGAGAACTGTACGGATGCGGGAAAGCTGGAGCATCTTCTTTTCATATTCAGCGTCCTGCTGTGTGGATGCGGGATTGGTTTCCATTTGGCTACCCCCTTCTTTTGTATCGGCATGATCCATGTTGAATAATGCGACATATATTTCTGCCCTAAAGTATACCACGCAAAAATGCTTCCTGTCTGCGCTTGTGGCCTCTCGCCCTGCCTGACGCATTTCGTGCCCAGAAAGCCGCATAATGCTTGACAAAAGGGTACCCGCAGATTAAAATAATAACGCTATCCTCATGCGCGGGTGTAGCTCAATGGCAGAGCTCCAGCTTCCCAAGCTGGTCACGTGGGTTCGATTCCCATCACCCGCTCCAGCAAGGATAGCTTTTGAAAGCCCGACGCCGTTACAAATTTTTTCGCGGCGGGTAAAGTCTATGCACAGTGCCGTTTAGATTACGGCCATGTGCGGCACAACAAAAGAGGAGGAATATTTGTAATGGCAAAGGCAAAATTTGAGCGTAACAAACCGCACGTAAACATCGGTACCATCGGCCACGTTGACCACGGCAAGACGACGCTGACGGCGGCCATCACGATGGCGCTCTCGCAATCCGGCAACGCCGCCGCTATGCGGTATGACGAAATTGACAAGGCGCCCGAAGAGAAGGCGCGCGGCATCACGATCAACACCGCGCACGTTGAGTATCAGACGGCTTCCCGTCACTATGCGCACGTGGACTGCCCGGGCCACGCGGACTATGTTAAGAACATGATCACCGGCGCCGCTCAGATGGACGGCGCGATCCTGGTGGTTTCCGCGGCGGACGGCCCCATGCCCCAGACCCGCGAGCACATTCTGCTTGCCCGTCAGGTCGGCGTGCCCTACATCGTAGTATTCATGAACAAGATCGACCAGGTCGACGATCCCGAGCTGCTTGAGCTCGTCGAAATGGAAGTCCGCGAGCTGCTCTCTAGCTACGAGTTCCCTGGCGACGATATCCCCATCATCAAGGGTTCCGGCTTGCGCGCTCTCGAAGACCTCATGGCCGGCAAGAAGGCGGCTGAGTCTGACAGCTGCAAGTGCATCTTCGAGCTGATGGATGCGGTTGACAGCTACATCCCCACCCCGGAGCGCGCTGCCGACAAGCCGTTCTTGATGCCTGTTGAAGACGTGTTCTCCATCACCGGCCGCGGCACCGTTGCAACCGGCCGTGTTGAGCGTGGTACCATCAAGGTGCAGGAAACCGTTGAAATCGTTGGCTTGACCGATACCCGTTCCACCGTCGTTACCGGCGTTGAAATGTTCCGCAAGCTTCTTGACCAGGCGATCGCGGGCGACAACATCGGCGTGCTTCTGCGCGGCGTGCAGCGTACGGACATCGAGCGCGGCCAGGTGCTTGCAAAGCCCGGCTCCATCAAGCCGCACACCCACTTCCGCGGCGAGGTGTACGTTTTGACCAAGGAAGAAGGCGGCCGTCATACCCCGTTCTTCCCCGGCTATCGTCCCCAGTTCTACTTCCGCACGACGGACGTGACGGGCACGATCGAACTGCCCGCGGGCGTTGAAATGGTTATGCCTGGCGACAACATCCAGATGACCAT
>JAEYSE010000011.1 GCA_023435025.1 Bacillota bacterium | reverse complement strand
ATGAACCTTGGTCCCCTATCGTCCGTCTAACGCATGACAGGATCCTGTAAAAGGGAAGTGTTCTTCCCAATAGAAAGGAGATCATCGATGCACCAAGCGGAATTCGCCGCGCGCATCCTGGATATGCAGCAAACGCTGTATCGCGTATCATACAGTTTTCTATCGCAGGAAAGCGACAGGGAAGATGCCGTACAGGAATGCATCTGCAAGGCCTGGACAAAGTGCCAGATGTTACGGGACGACAACCTGTTTCAAACATGGGTCGTGCGCATTCTCATCAATGAGTGCCACAATATCGGCAGACGCATGAGCCGCGTTACAGTGACAGATGAGATTCCGGAGCGCGTTGCGCCGCCGGATACAGATGAAACCCTGCATGATGCAATCCTGATGCTGGATGAAGCGCTCCGGGCGCCGTTGGTACTGCATTATATCGAAGGGTATGATGTGAAAGAGATCTCCGGCATGATGCGTCTTCCTGCGGGAACGGTCAAATCCCGTCTGTTTCGCGCAAGGAGCCGGATGAAGGAACTATTAAATGAGGAGGTACAGGGTTGATGGATCACTGGAAAAATGTATTTGGTGTTGCGCCTGACACGTTTCAAGAAAGCGTACGCATCGCCCTGGGCCGTGTAAAGGAGAGGGAAGGTATGCGACATACACCAATCAAACGTTCCAGGCGGCGCGCCGTACTGATTGCAGCATGTATTCTGCTGGTGGCAACGACTGCGTACGCGGCGGCGGTACGCTTCGGGGTGGCTTCCTTTTTTGAGAGAAGGGGCAAACAGCTCCCGGACAATGCGGCGGGCATGGTGGAAACCGCGGTGCCGCAGAAAACGCCCGACAATGCGCTTGTAACATTCTCTGTGCGCGAGGCGGTTTACAGTGGCGAGCAGTTCTATGTGGTGGTGGAAGCGCGGCCCACGAAGGCGGACGACTTTTTGCTGCTGTGCATGGATGCCATGCCGGATGATCCCGCAGGGAATATGGGTATTCCGGATACGGATGCCACACTAAAAGAGCTTGCCGCACAGCAGGGAAAAACACTGCTTCATGTGGGCGCAGGCGTCTTCCTTGGCGAGCGCTATGTGATGGATACGGCGGATTTTCTGACAGAAGCGGACGGGACAGTTGTCATGATGCTTTCAGGCAAAGGCGCAGGCAATGCGGGAAAGCAGCAGTTTACCTGTAAGACCTCCGTCATTCCTTATGACGCGGAGTGCAGGATGCTGATGGATGAAGAGAAGAAAAACAGCTTCCCGTTTACATTGGAAGCCCCGGCTTTAGACGATCCCGTCATATACCGCCAGCAGCAGCCCGCCGTTGTGGAAGGTACCGGCGTAACAGTGGAGCGAGTGGAATGTAAAGAGACCGTGCTTGAGATCTATGCGGAGCTGTACTTTAAAATAGATCCCTCCGCTACGGCAGAGCAAAGAGCGCTTGCATTAGATGAACTATGGTTTGAGTATCTCGATGCAAATGGCAACCGCCTTGCAGACGGCATTACCGGTATTGGGAGTATCGAACAGGTAGGCGATGGTAGGTTTGTACAGAAAACCTCCCTTGCCGCTATGGACACACTGCCCGCATCCATCACTGTCCGCGCGTATGACTTCTCGGAAAAGACGCGGTTTGGAAGCGTTACGCTTGAGAGGTAACGGATCAGTCCCAAGGAAATAAACTGAAAAAGCCCGCTCCAATTTGGAACGGGCTTTTTGTTAGACGCGGTTACTTCGGAAATACGTCCGCGCGGTAGACTGCGGACTCGCCCAATTCTTCTTCAATGCGCAAGAGCTGGTTGTACTTTGCCACGCGGTCGGTACGCGAAGGCGCGCCGGTCTTGATCTGGCCCGCGTTCACGGCCACCACGATATCCGCAATCGTCACATCTTCTGTCTCGCCGGAACGGTGGCTGACCACTGCCGTATAACCCGCGCGGTTCGCCATGCTGATGGCATCGAGCGTTTCAGATAGTGTACCGATCTGGTTGACCTTGATGAGTATGCTGTTGCCTACGCCAAGCTCAATGCCTTTTTTGAGCCGCTCGGTGTTGGTAACGAACAGGTCATCGCCTACCAATTGAATGCGCTTGCCCAGGCGTTCCGTCAACAGCTTCCAGCCCTCCCAGTCCTCTTCGGATACGCCGTCTTCCAGGGAGATGATGGGGTATTTGTCGCAAAGATCGGCCCAGAAGGAAACCATCTCCGCCTTGGTCTTGCGGATGCCGGATTTCCAGAACAGGTAGGAACCGTCCTCCTGGTACATTTCGGTGGCCGCCGCGTCGATGGCGATTTTGAAATCCTCGCCCGGCAGGTAGCCCGCCTGTTCGATGGCCTCTATGATAAGCTGTATGGCCTCTTCGTCCGTCTTGAGGTTGGGGGCAAAGCCGCCCTCGTCGCCCACGGCGGTGCCGTAGCCCTTCGCAGTCAGTACCTTTTTAAGGGTATGGAACACCTCAGCGCTCATCTGCAGGCATTCATGGAAGTTACGTGCGCCGACTGGCATGATCATGAATTCCTGGATGTTCACGCTGTTGTCCGCGTGCTTGCCGCCGTTCAATATGTTCATCATGGGAACGGGTAGCTGCCGCGCGTTGCAGCCGCCGATGTATTTGTAAAGGGGAATGCCCGCCTGTTGTGCCGCGGCCTTGGCGACAGCGAGGGAAACACCCAGCATGGCGTTCGCGCCAAGCTTGGCTTTATTGGGGGTACCGTCCATTTCGCGCATCAGGTTGTCTATGGCAATATGGTCGCGCGCGTCCAAGCCCACCAGCTCGCGGGCGATGCTCTTGGTGATGTTGGAAGCGGCCTTGGTCACGCCTTTGCCTAAGTAACGCTTCTTATCCCCGTCCCGAAGTTCCACCGCCTCAAAAGAACCGGTAGATGCGCCGGAGGGTACCGCCGCGCGGCCAATTGCCCCGCCGGAAAGCCGTACTTCCGCCTCTATGGTGGGGTTACCTCTGGAATCGAGTATTTCCCGTCCCTTTACTTCAACAATTTTAAACATATCATTGCTCCTTTCCTTGGTGGCCGGGCATTGCCCGCATAATTTCTAGTCTGTAATTGGATGCGCATCCCAATGCGCCGCTATGCCAAAGCGATTCCGCTTATTACCCGGAAGGTTCAGCTAGTCTTTTTGCCTGCTGCGGTATCGCCGTCCATTCAACTAGCGCTGCTACGTCTGAGCTCCGGCTCCTTGCGGCATACAATCTAAAGCTTCCTTTTTTCGGTTATAAGTCCCATGGCTTTAATATACACGGATTTTTGAATGTTTAGCAATAGAAGGCCTCTCGATTGCACAAAAAGGCACGCAGGAATTTTCCTGCGTGCAAAGGTCTGGCATTCTTTCAGCACTGCATAATATCAAGCGGCGCTACCTTCTGGTCTTCTCGCGCGATGTTTTCGATGCCCGCGCAGAGGCTGTCCACGCAGCGGCGGGAGAGGTTCCCTAAAATCGCAAGCGCGCACTCCTCCGCGTCGAAAGCAGAAAGGTTGGCAAACTGCCTGAAAAACGGATATATCCGCTTGTACTGCTCCAGGTAGCAGGCCGATATGTCCCGCCCAAGCGGCGTCAGCTTTGCAGTCTGCCGCAGCTGCTTTTCAACTAGCCCCATATCCGCAAGGACTTTAAGCATGCGGCATACGGAAGGACGCGCCACGCCAAGATCTATGGCGATATCGACCGAGCGCGCTTCGCCCTTGGTTTCTATCAGCTTGGATATGATCAGCAGGTATTTGATTTTTGCGTTGGTCAGTTCCATACCGCACATCCTGTCCAATTTTGTAATTTGCGGAAAAAACCCGCTCATATCCATCAGCGGCTACTTTAGTGGCAGTGGTCGCAGCCGGAAGAGCAGCCCGGGCAGCCTGCGCAGCCGCCGGTCGCCTTGTTGTGCCTGCGCCTTTTCACCATGCCTATAATGACAAGCGCTACAAGCCCTACCAGTATGGCACTGATGAGTATGGTTGCCAGCATAAAAATCCCTCCTTAGAATAACACGCGGTGTGGTCTACTGTACTTTATGCGGCCTTGGTTGCCTTAGCATTATATAACTTGAGTTTCTGCGCACGGTTGGGGCGGAACAGCAGGAAGAGGAACAAAGCTGTGACAAGCACGCCCATAAAGCTGCCGAATGTGAATATGCCGGTCGAAACGAGCATGCCGATCTGGTAGATAGCGAGCGCTACAACATAGGCAAATATCGTCTGGTAAGCGACTGCGAACCAGGTGAGCTTCCCGCTGCCCATTTCACGCTTGATTGCGCCTATGGCCGCGAAGCAGGGGGCGCACAGGAGGTTGAATACCAGCAGGGAGTAAGCGGCCAATGGGGTGTACGCCGCCTGCAGCCTTGCCCAGTATTCCACGCCGTCCTCTGCGACCTCACCAAACCCATAGAGGATACCGAACGTACCAACAAGGTTTTCTTTTGCCACAAGGCCGGTAAGTGTCGCTACGCTCGCTTCCCAGGTGCCAAAGCCGAGCGGGGCGAATATGGGCGCGATCACGCCGCCGATGGAGGATAACATGGAGTCCGCCGTATCCACCATCTGTATGGACCAGTTGAACGAACTCAGGAACCAGACGATAATCGCGGAGATGAATATGATGGTACCGGCTTTTTCCACAAAAGACTTTCCGCGATCCCACATGTGAATAAACACGCTCTTGGCGCCCGGCACGTGGTAAGCGGGCAGCTCCATGACGAACGGAGCGGGATCTCCTGCAAAAGCCCTGAACTTTTTGAGTATGATGCCGGAACTGATAATAGCCGCGATGCCGAGGAAGTATGCGGAGGTGGCGACCCAGCCCGCGTTGTCAAACAATGCGCCCGCAATCAGCGCGATAATGGGCAGCTTTGCGCCGCAGGGGATGAATGTGGTGGTGATGATCGTCATCCTGCGGTCGCTTTCGTTTTCAATGGTACGCGAGGCCATGATGCCTGGTACCCCGCAGCCCGTGCCGATGAGTATGGGGATGAAGGATTTGCCGGAAAGGCCGAACTTACGGAAGATGCGGTCCATGATGAACGCGATGCGCGCCATGTAGCCGCAGTCTTCGAGTATAGCCAGGAAGAAAAACAGCACCAGCATCTGCGGCAGGAAGCCCAATACCGCGCCTACGCCACCAATGATGCCGTCGAGTATCAGGGAATGCAGCCAAGGTGCGGTACCCCAGGACGCGAGCAGGCCGTCAACGGCGGGGGGGATGATCTCGCCAAACAGGCTGTCGTTTACCCAACCGGTCGCCCAGTCGCCCACGGTGGAAACGGAAATATAATACACGATGGCCATGACGATGGCGAAGATCGGCAACGCCAAGATGCGGTTGGTTACGATGCGGTCGATCTTATCCGAAATCGTCAGATTTCCGGTGGGGCGGTGCTTTTTCACGCAGGTCTCCATCAGCTTGCTGATATAGGAATACCGCTCGTTGGTGATGATGCTTTCGCTGTCGTCGTCCAGTTCCGCTTCGCAGTCCAATATGACCTTTTCAATCTCCTGGAGCTTTTCGTTGCTCAACGCAAGCTGTTCGCGGACCTTCTCATCCCGCTCAAAAAGCTTGATGGAAAACCAGCGCAACAACTTTACATCCACAAGGGAGCGGATCAGGTCCTCGATATGCGCAATGGCGTGCTCCACCGTGCCGCCAAATGTGTGCAGCGGCTCCGCATTCTGCTTCTTCTGGGCCAGCGCCGCGGCGCGGTCTGCCACTTCCTTGGTGCCCAAGCCTTTGAGCGCGGAAGTCTCCACGATTTCGCACCCCAGCGCTGCGCTGAGCTTTTTAACGTCGATACTGTCCCCGTTCTTGCGCACGACATCAAACATGTTGAGCGAGATCACAACGGGCAGCCCAAGCTCCACAAGTTGTGTGGTCAGGTACAGGTTGCGCTCGATATTGGAGCTATCTACAATATTGATGATTGCGTCCGGCTTTTCATTGATCAGATAATTGCGGGAAACCACTTCCTCAAGCGTGTATGGGGATAGAGAATAGATGCCCGGCAGGTCCTGTATGATAATGTCTTTGTGCCCCTTGAGTTTGCCTTCCTTTTTTTCAACCGTAACACCCGGCCAGTTGCCCACATATTGTGAGCTGCCCGTCAGGTCGTTGAACATGGTCGTCTTGCCCGAGTTCGGGTTGCCCGCAAGCGCGATTTTGATTGACATGTACACCCTCCTAAAAATCACGGTTAGAAGCTTCTAACCTTTGGTCTTAAAATATGCAGCCTGTCGGGGCTGCCCGTAACCAACTCAATTAGCTACTTCAATCATATCGGCGTCCGCTTTGCGGATGGAAAGCTCGTAGTTGCGTACATTGATTTCAATCGGGTCCCCGAGCGGCGCTACCTTGCGTACAAAAATGTTCACGCCCTTGGTAATCCCCATATCCATGATCCTGCGCCTTACGGGGCCGTCCCCGTGTAGTTTGACGACCGTTACGGTTTCGCCGAGCTGTGCGTTGCGAAGCGTTTTCATGTTCCCTCCTACACGATAATTCTGTTTGTCATGCTCTGATCGAGCGCAATGCGAGTATCCTTGACATTAAGTATCATATTACCGCCCGCAATACGGGAGACCACCGTTACGCACCCGCCGACCACAAAGCCCATGCTCGCAAGGTGCTGCCTGACGTCGTCGTTTCCTGTGATCTTTTTAATGTAGTTGGCTTCTCCTGCCTGCGCCATGGAAAGCGGCATATATGATCACTCCCCTCTGATTGACCGGAATGCTCCGGGAAAGCTGCCAATGACGGCTTGGTTAGCGTGTTCTAACCCCGTGGCGAACAAAATGGTTAGCAAATACTAAC
The DNA here is from genome assembly GCA_023435025.1 of Bacillota bacterium. GTDB lineage: Bacteria > Bacillota > Clostridia > Christensenellales > CAG-138 > JAEYLA01. The sequence goes on along the minus strand of JAEYSE010000011.1, from coordinate 52,705 downwards.
CTTCACGAAAGAAGTTTAGCATTCTCATGCATGGTTGTCAATTATCAGGGAAAAAATTGCGTACGGGAATGTTAGCGCATGCTAACTGATGAATTTCAGGAGAAGAGGATATAGTAATTTCTTATAGCCAGTTTTCCGACGCGCCGTTGTAAAACTGGTACGAGACTTGCCAAAACCGGCTGGAGCGCGTATCATAATTTTATATGGAACTGGAAGGCTGTGCGGCACGCGTTGCAGCCGCCTTTGCGGCAAATGGCATTACGCAACAGGACGGCCTGCTCGTTGGCGTTTCGGGCGGGATGGATTCAGTTGCGCTTTTGCATATCCTATGCGGTTTGCGCGCTGCGGGCAGGGTAAAGGAACTGTTTGCCGCCCATGTCAACCACGGTATTCGTGACGCTGCGGAAAACGACGCCGCATTTGTGCGCGCGTTATGCGCGGACTGGGGCGTCAGGCTGTACGAAACGCGGGTGGATGTCCCGAAGCTGCGCGCACAGAGCGGGCAAACGCTCGAAGAAGCGGCAAGGGACGCCCGTTACGCGTTTTTGCATGAGGCAAAAATAAAAAGCGGGGCGAGTTGGATCGTGACCGCCCACCACATGGATGATCAGGCAGAAACTGTCCTGATGCATTTGTTGCGCGGGGCCGGGCTTGCCGGGCTTTGCGGCATGAAGACGATATCCGGCGACATATTCCGTCCGCTGCTTGGGGTTTCGCGTAGCGAGCTTGCGGCGTATATGGAAGAAAACGCGCTTTCCTATTGCACAGATGAAACCAACATGGAACCCTCTTGCCTACGCAACCGCATCCGCTTGGAGCTGCTTCCGCTGCTCAAAGAAGGATATAACCCTTCCATTTCGGAAGGATTGGCGCGCATGGCAGCGCTGCTTTTTGAGGATGAGGCATACCTCTGTGAGGAGGCGGAGCATAAGCTCCGTGAGGCAGCGCTTCCCGCGGGAGGATATGACAGGAACATGCTTTTAGCGCTTCCCATGCCCATACAGACAAGGGCGGTCCGGCTGATGCTCTCACAAGAGGGCGCGCTCTACAACCTTCAGCAGGCGGGTGTGTACCGTCTTTGCGCCCTGTTAAAAGGCAGGACCGGGGCGCGCATGGAACTTCCAAACGGGATGGAAGCGCGTATCCGCTATGGGGCTATAATAATAGGAAAGCCGGAAACAAAAGACGAGGATCCCTTTGAAACGGCTTTCCTGTGGCCGGGACAAACAAGTACGCCAGCAGGCGAATATACCGCAGCGTACGCAGATGGGTTTCGGAAGGATGAAGGCGCGTTTGTCGCCTATATGGATGCGGACAAGCTTCCAGTTGACGTTGTGGTACGGATACGAAGGCCGGGGGATCGGTTTTATCCATTGGGCGCCCCGGGTGAGCGAAAGCTCAAGGAATATCTGATTGACAAAAAGTTTGATTACGCTGCGCGCGACCTGCCGCTGATCGCCGCCGGGCGGGACGTGTTCTTTTTTCCGGGCGGAACGATTTCGCACCTGGTAAGGGTACGGGAGGATACGCGGCGGATATTGCGCGTCAAATTCCAACCGGAATAGAACTTAGGCCTTAAGGATTAAAAAAGAAACGCCGATACCGAATATGTTGACTGCAAACGGCGATAAGAATTGCCGGTTGTATCCAATATAAGAAATCAGAAAAGTTACATAATAGGAGGGTATTGTTTATGTGTGCGCAGTTTCGGGAGGATATGGCGGAAATTTTACTTGATTATGACGTGATCCAGAAGCGCATCAAGGAATTGGCCGCTGAAATTTCCCGCGATTATGAAGGGGAAGAGGTCGTCCTGCTTTGCATTTTAAAGGGCGCTATTATGTTCTTTTCAGACCTTGCGCGCAACCTGACGGTGCAGTGCCAGATGGATTTCATGTCCATTTCCAGCTATGGGGACGGAGAAAAAACGTCCGGCATCGTCCGTATCGCAAAGGATACGGATATGAGCATTACCGGTAAGCATGTTCTGATTGTGGAAGATATTATGGACAGCGGCCTGACCCTCAATTACCTGACCGGTTTGCTCGAATCCCGCAACCCCGCCAGCATGCGCCTTGTCTGCCTGCTGGATAAACCCGAACGCAGGGAATGCGACATTACGCCGGATTACTGCGGATTCATCATCCCCAATAAATTTGTGGTCGGGTTCGGGCTTGATTATATTGGCCGGTACAGGCATCTGCCTTATGTCGGCGTATTGAAGCCCGAGGTTTACACAAAGTAAGATTATCTCGCAGGCTATGCAGCTTGGAATAAGTATGCATGGAAGCGCGGGATATGCAAAGTAAGTTCACAGGCGCGTTGCATTTTTGCTCTCTTTTTGCACCTTGGTTATGATTGAAGAGCGGCGGGCGGTGTGATAAACTATTCAAATGGCGGCGGCGTTTACGCGCCTGTTGCAATGCATTTTATGGGGTAGCTGCTTATTGCGGCCGTCCCAGGAGGATAGGGTAAGTGAGAAGAAATTTTCGAACCCCACTGATATATGTCGTTATACTCATTTTCATCATACTGATGGCAACCAATCTCGATCCCTCGCGTGCTTCGCCTAAGGCGCTTGAGTACAGCGAGTTCGTGCAGGCTGTCCGGGATAAGAAGGTGGCTGCCGTACAGGTGACCAACCGCGAGCTATCCGGCATTTATGTGGGCAGCAGTTACACGAAGGATCAGCTCCCGAACAGGGCTGATTTTACAGTCGTCATTCCTTCGGAGGAAGCCTTCCGGATGGATATGGCGATCATTACCGCAGAGCTCAATCCTGAGCTGACGCCGGAAAATGTTACGGGCGCGGATTATCCTTTTGACTATAACCCCAAAATCCCGCCTGATCCCAGCTTGCTCGAAATGATGCTGCCTTACATCATTCTCGTGGGCGCGCTTGGCGTATTCTACTATTTCATGATGCAGCAGCAGGGCGGCGGCAACAAGGTGATGAGCTTTGGAAAGTCCCGTGCGCGCGTTCAGACGGATGGCCAGAACAAGGTCACGTTTGACGATGTGGCTGGTGCCGATGAAGAGAAAGAGGAACTCAAGGAAGTCGTTGATTTTATGCGCGATCCCAAACGTTTCAATGAGATCGGCGCACGTATTCCCAAGGGGGTACTCTTGGTAGGCCCTCCGGGTACCGGTAAAACATTGCTTGCAAAAGCAGTTGCGGGCGAGGCAAAAGCGCCGTTCTTCTCCATTTCCGGTTCTGACTTTGTGGAGATGTTCGTAGGCGTGGGCGCATCACGCGTCAGGGATTTGTTCAATACCGCCAAGAAGAGTACGCCCGCCGTCGTATTCATTGATGAAATCGACGCAGTGGGCCGCCAGCGCGGCGCAGGCATGGGCGGCGGACACGATGAGCGTGAGCAGACGCTCAACCAGCTGCTGGTGGAAATGGACGGTTTTGCCGTAAACGAAGGCATAATCGTACTCGCCGCTACAAATCGGCCGGACATCTTAGACCCCGCGCTTCTGCGTCCCGGCAGGTTTGACAGGCAAATCACCGTCAATTATCCGGACGTCAAGGGACGCGAGGCGATACTGCGGGTGCATGCGCGCAATAAGCCGCTTGCGCCCGAAGTGGAACTTTCCGTGCTTGCAAAGCGTACGCCCGGCTTCACCGGGGCGGATCTTGAGAACGTATTGAATGAGGCTGCCATATTGACGGCGCGTGCGAGCAAAAAGACCATCGGAATGACGGAACTTGAAGAAGCCATTACCCGCGTGGTCGTTGGCCCTGAAAAGAAGAGCCGCGTCATCACCGACGAGGATAAGCGCATTACCGCCGTGCACGAAACTGGCCATGCCATTGTGGCATTAAAGCTCGAACACTGTGACCCCGTGCATGAGGTCTCCATAATCCCGCGCGGCATGGCGGCGGGCTATACCATGACCCTCCCCAAGGAGGATAAGACCCACGTTACCAAGAAAAAGCTGGAGGATCAGATCGCCATGATGCTGGGTGGCCGCGTTGCTGAAACCATCCGCATGGGCGATATCAGCACCGGCGCATACAACGACTTGCAGCGTGCCACCGAAACCGCGCGCAAGATGGTTGTGGAATATGGCATGACCGATGCGATCGGCCCCGTGTTCCTGGGCGGCCAGGCGGAAGTGTTTATCGCCAAGGATTGGGGGCACCAGCGCAACTTCTCGGAACAGATCGCAAGCCGCATCGACGCAGAGATACGCCGTATTATCGAAGAGCAGTTCGAACGTGCGCGCGCCTGCATTGAGGAAGATATCGCGGGGTTGGACCGCGTGGCGGACGCGCTGCTTGAAAAAGAACGCATAGACGGCGATATGTTTGAACGTATTTACAAAGGTGAGGAAATTTCGGGTACCGAAAAGGCCGAGGATACCGTAACGGATGCGGAGAATAAAAACGCCGATATTGTGGACGATGTGCCGTAACGCCCATTTCCGGGGCATACCCGGGAGAGCAGCGGCACGGAACAAGAGATAAAACCGGGCCGCCTGGCAAATATGCCCAGGCGGCCTTTTTCGGGGGAAAGTTATATGCAGCTTCAAAACGGAATGACGGGCAGGGCGGAACTGACAGTAACGCATGCAGATACTGCGCTTGCTCTGGGCAGCGGGCTGTTGCCCGTGCTTTCCACGCCACGCCTGGTGGCGCTGATGGAGCAGGCGGCCTGCGCCGCCGTGGAAGGGGTAATGGAGCCAAACAAAACAACCGTCGGAACCCGCATCGATATCCGCCATAATGCTGCGACGCCCTTAAATATGCGGGCGTGGGCGGAAGCGGAGCTGGTCGCATTGGAAGGGCGTTCCCTGACGTTCCGCATCGAGGCGTTCGACGAATCGGGCAGTATCGCCATCGCAGATCATCAGCGGTTTATCGTTGATTCGGATCGGTTCATGCAAAAGGCAGAGGCGAAGGCAAAATGAATCTGCGCATGGATTTGCACTGCCACAGTAGTTTTTCGGACGGCACCGCAACGCCGGGTGAAATCGTTCGTTTGGCGGCCAAAGCCAATATCGGGATACTGTCTCTGACGGATCACGATACGCTTTCTGGAGTTGAGGATGCGCTCTCTGCTGGTAAGGAACAGGGCGTATGCGTGCTGCCCGGCATCGAAATGGACAATGAAAGCCCGTTTGAACTTCATATTCTGGGCCTGGATATCGATATTACAAATGAGCCACTACAGAAAGCGCTCAGTGAAAGCAGACGTAGAAGGCAGAAGCGCAACGTGAAGATTTTGGACAAGCTCAGAGAGATCGGCTGCGATGTGTGGGACCGGGTGGAGCAGGTTTCCGGCGGTGGTACGCAAACGCGCATGCACATTGCCGTTGCCCTGCAGGATGCGGGCTATGCCCCAAATATCACGGAGGCGTTCAGGCAGTTCCTGAACGTGGGCGCACCTGCCTACTATGTGGAGAAGCGGTATACGCCCAAAGAAGTACTCGCGCTTTTGCGTGGGGCAAACGGCGTACCCGTGCTCGCGCATCCCTGCCATATCCGCCAGGATCCGCATGGGCTGGTGGCGGAGCTTACAGAACTCGGCCTTTTAGGTATCGAGGCGTATTATCCGGCATCCACGCTGGGGCAGATTGCCATATTTGAGAGTTTGGCCGCACAGCATGGGTTAATTGTGACCTGTGGAAGCGATTACCATGGTAAAAATAGGGAAGGAACGCCGATTGGCTGCGCGTGGCGCGACGTTGCTTGCCTGAGGCGTACGGCGGAATTTTTTTATGAAAGGCATAGTGAACGGGTACACTATTAGAGGAACTTATTGGCGTGGTGTTTCACCGGTTGCCCGCAGGCTTTAATCCTGCTATAATACCAAGGGCATGCGGGGGTATCGCAATGGGGCGCTTTCCTGCCCAGATTGGGCGCTGATATATAGGGAAAGAAAATTTTGTCCAGTAAAGAAAAAGGGAGATTAGCCGTCATGTATTCAAGCGGGGGAACAATCAAGATATTCGCAGGGCGTACCGGTATTTCGTTTGCGAAGAAAATGTGCGCGTATCTTGGTACACAGGTTGGCGATTCGGAGACGATCGTATTTTCCGAAGGCAATACGTTTGTGCGTATCAATGAATCCATACGCGATAAGGACGTGTACATCGTACAGCCTATTGGAAGACAACCAAACGATGAGTTCGTAGAGCTTCTATTCTGGCTAGATGCGTTCAGGCGTGCAAGCGCCAATTCTGTCACGGCCATTATTCCGTATTTTAGTTATGCGAAAGGCGATAAAAAGGACGAGCCTCGCGTGTCCATCCGTGCACGTGTTTGCGCAGAAAGCATAGAACTTGCGGGAGCGGACCGCGTCATTACGATGGATCTTCACAGCCCGCAGGTGCAGGGATTCTTCAAGAATCCGGTGGATCATCTGTACGCACAGCCGCTTCTGTGCGAATACGTCAGGCGTCTTGGCTTGCTGGATGAAAATCTTGTGGTGGTTTCGCCGGACGCGGGTTTTGCAAAGCGCGCACGCCAGTTCGCAAGCGAACTTGGTTGTCCGGTCGCTATCGGCGATAAAATGCGCTCCGGCCATGATGAAAACGCCAAAGTGCTCGAGATTATCGGTGAAGTCAAAGGCAAGAACTGCTTGATCGTAGACGATTTCACCATTTCCGGCGGCACTCTCATCGATATCGCGCTTGGCCTCAAGGACAAGGGTGCAAACCATATATACGCGGCGCTTTCGCACAACGTATTGAACGCGAAGGGTATACAGCGCATAGAGGAAAGCCCCATTGAGGTGCTTATCTCCACAGATACGGTGGATTGTCCGGAGGCGATGGGTTCTAAAAAGATAAAAATCATCTCCGCGGCTCCTATGTTTGCACAGTCCGTCAAGGTGATACACGACCGCGCGCCCATGAGCAGCCTCTTTAAGCGCGAATTCACGCAGCGGATGCTGGACATGAGTTTTTCCGAGCAGACAACGCTGTTGAAAGACTAAGGCTATTTGAACTGTCGTTTACGGCAAAGCGTCTAACAGGCGTTTTGCCGTTTTTTTATCCCAAATACCACCGGTGATTGCCTGGTGAAGGTAGGCGGGAATATCCGGGAGATGCGCAAGCTCCGCCATATATAGAAGCGCATCGCAGATATCCTGAAGCAGCAGCTTGCGCTGCGTTTCTTTGCACGCGGCAACATCGATTGCCATCAGTATTCTTGCGGCGGCTGTGAGATGTTCCTGCGCATAGGGGGCCCATAGCTTTATACTCTGTATGGCCTGCCTCCGCGTCACAAACGACTCGTCGCTGCAGCAGGCCATGTAGCCGGGGAACGCGTTTGAAAAACGCCCGCAGGTATCCCACCTTACGTTGTGGGCAAGAAGCATCAGGCCGATGCTTCGCTGGTAGGAGTTTTCATTGCCCAGTTTTTGTACAAACGTTTCCCAGTAGGGCATAACATCAGGTGTTGCTTTGCTACGCGCGCACAGGGTCAGAAATGTGGAGTAGCGAAGCGTATCGTCCTTTTCTTGAAGCAGCGGGATAAGCGTGGCGATATCGGCTGTTGTAAGCTCTCGGGCATATGCCTCCGGTTCTGCCTTGCCCCGTAGAATAAGTTCGGCCATATCCATACTGTTTCTCTCCGTTCATCCAATGTAGGCACTTACATTGTAGCACGATATGGGAATAATTAGGAGCGCCAGGGCTGAATCTTTATTTTGAGTATCTTTTTGTTTAAGTTTTCTCCCAACAGGGTATATAAAAAATACGGTGGACGGGTTCCAATGAAAGAGGTGAGACCCTTGTATGACAGAGACGAATCAACAGATTCACAATGGATGAAGGAGGGTGGTTCCCTTGCAGGAACGCGAATTGGAGACAATTGTTCATGGAAACGCCGCAGTAGATGGGGCGGGCGTTCGGCTCACCCGGGTGCTCGCGCATAACGAAGTGAAGGCATTCGATCCTTTTCTGATGCTGGATTCCTTTGACTCGACGGATCCGGAGGATTATGTGAAAGGGTTCCCTACACATCCGCACAGGGGAATCGAAACCATCACTTATCTCATTGAAGGGGAAATAGAACATCAGGACAGCTTGGGGAACAAAGGCGTCATCACCTCCGGCTCCAGCCAGTGGATGACGGCCGGAAGCGGTATTTTGCACCAGGAAATGCCGCAAAAGAGTAACCGGATGCTCGGTTTCCAGTTATGGCTCAACATGCGGAGCACGGAAAAAATGGATGAGCCGAAGTATTTTGATATCACGCCGGACAAGATCCCCGTCGTCCGGCAGGAAGGGTCCACCGTGCGTATCGTGGCGGGTGCATATAATGACGTCAAAGGCGTCACCCCGCACCATCTCAAAGCGGCGATCTATGATGTGGAACTTTTACCGAACAGCAAATTAACCCTGCCGGCCAGGGCAGGGGAGACTGCGTTTCTCTTCGTAATAGAAGGCGCCTTAAGCAGCAATGAAGCTGCTGTAGGAGAAAAATGCGCCGCATTGTTCCAAGACGGCGACTGCGTGACGGTAACAGCCCAAAGTATGGGCGCTCGGTTTGCGTTTTTTTGCGCACCTGCGTTACACGAACCTGTGGCATGGGGCGGGCCGATCGTCATGAATACACAACAGGAATTAAGAGAAGCGTTTTCGGAACTGAAGAGCGGGACGTTTATCAGACACAAACCGGTACGATAGATATTCCCCCAAACATACGATACAAAATCCCCCAAACAGAAGTCGACTTCGTTCCCCCGCAGATGGTCTGCGGGGGAATTTTTTCGGCATAGGGCGTATCCGCCATATTTCGTATCGTTTCCCCATAGGATTTTCAACTTGTTCACAGCAAGGTAAGGCCGGTGTCCTTGCATGGTGTTCGGCCATTATGGTACAATTATTCAGGTAGTAAAAGGGAAGGCTGTCCGCAGCAAGAGCGAGCGTGGCGGCCTTTTTAGCCAATGTAAGGGTGTCATACATACCTGCGAGGAGGATAATATGCGCGCTGTGGACTTGATCGGCAAGAAGCGGGATGGGCACGCGCTTACCGCAGAAGAGATCGATTTTCTGATACAGGGCTACGTTAAGCAGGAGATACCGGATTACCAGATGTCCGCATTTTTGATGGCCGTCTGCTTTTCCAAAATGGACGCGCGTGAAACTGCGGACCTGACGCTTTCCATGATGCGCTCGGGCGACGTCGTGGACCTTTCCGATATCTCTGGCGTCAAGGTAGATAAGCACTCTACCGGAGGCGTGGGGGATACCACCACGCTTGTTGTCGCCCCTCTTGTGGCCGCGTGCGGCGGCAAGGTCGCCAAAATGTCCGGCCGGGGGCTGGGGCATACCGGTGGTACGCTTGATAAGCTTGAAAGCATCCCCGGCCTGAAAATTGAGCGGCCGATGGCGGAGTTTAAAAAGCAGGTGCAGGAAATCGGGATTGCCGTGATCGGCCAGTCCGGCAACCTGGTGCCTGCGGATAAGCTTTTATACGCGTTAAGGGATGTGACCAGTACCGTCAAGAGCATCCCTCTCATCGCGTCGAGCATCATGAGCAAGAAGCTTGCGGCGGGGGCGGATGCCATCGTACTGGATGTCAAGGTTGGCACCGGCGCGTTTGTGGAGACGGTGGAAGAGGCAAAAGAACTTGCCGCCACCATGGTGGAAATCGGTAAACATTTAAACCGCCGTGTTGTGGCGGTGATTACGGATATGAACCAGCCGCTCGGCCTTGCCGTGGGCAATGCGCTTGAAGTAAGGGAAGCGGTGGAGCTATTAAGCGGCAAACTGCCAGAAGGCGATCCGCTCTATGAGGTCTGCATGCTGTTAGCCAGCCACATGCTGCAGCTTTCCGGCCTTGCAGCCGGAGAAGGGGAAGCGCGCGAAAAATTAAAAGCGGCGCTACATTCCGGCGCGGCGCTAGATAAGCTTCGGGAAATGGTGCGTATGCAGGGTGGGGATTCCTCCTATATGGACCTTGCAAAGATTGACGAGCTATGTACGGTAAAGCAGCATGTGCCGGTGTACTTGGAAGCGGAAGGCGTAATCAAAGGTATGGACGCAGCCCGGATCGGCCTTGCGGCGCAGCTTTTAGGCGCGGGCCGCGCCCAAAAGGAAGACGATATCGATCACGCGGTGGGACTTGTGATGCACAAGCGTCTGGGCGACGCAGTAAGCACAAAGGAGCCCGTTTGCACGCTATACGTCAACGATGATAGCCATGTGGAGGAAGCTGCCTCAACGTTGCGGGAGGCCATTGCGGTGGGCGGCGCTTTCCACCAAATAAAGCCCCAGATGGTTTACGCCGTCGTGGAATAGGGGAATGATTTTCGGCAGACGGGGGATAGGATGGAACAGCAAAAAGAGAAACTGCTCATTGCGATAGATGGCAACAGCCTGATGCACAGGGCCTACTATGCGCTTCCGGCCATGACCAGCCGCGAAGGGACGCCTACGGGCGCGCTGCACGGCTTTTTCGGCATGCTCTTAAAGCTGATAGAAAAGAAGCCGGATTATCTGGTTGTGGCGTTTGACCTGCACGGGCCGACGTTCCGACATACCGAGTATACAGAATACAAGGCGGGCAGGCGTGAAACGCCGGAGGACTTAAGGCCTCAGTTTCCGCTGCTGCAGGACCTGTTGAGGCATATGGGCGTCACCGTCTGCACATGCGAAACCTATGAGGCGGACGATATATTAGGCACATTTGCACGCATGGCGGAAAAAGAGGGTGTTTCCTCACTGCTTGTCACGGGGGACAGGGACGCGCTGCAGCTGATTTCGGACAAAACACATGTCCTTTTAACCAAAAAGGGCATTACGGATACCGAAGAAATGGACAAGGACGCGCTCATGGCAGCATACGGTCTTAGCCCTGACCGCATGCGGGACTTGAAGGGCCTTATGGGCGACAGTTCGGATAACATTCCCGGCATTCCAGGCGTAGGGGAAAAGACGGCGGTCAAGCTCTTGGCGGAATACGGTACGCTCGAGGATGTACTTTCCCACGCTGGAGAAATCAAGGGCAAGCTTGGCGAAAAGGTAAAGGAGAACACTGAGCTTGCGCGTTTAAGCTACCGCTTGGGCACCATACACGCGGATGCGCCACTCACCATCACACTAAAGGACAGCGTGTTTGTCCCTTCCCGTATGGCGGCGGCGCTGCCGAGACTGCGGGCACTGCAGCTAAACGCTATTGCCAACCGCCTGCCCGCCGCGGAAGAAGCCCCAGCGGCAGTGAACGAACACAAACAGGGCCCGCGGGAGACTGTGGAGCTTTCGGATATCGGCGCGCTTAAGGGAATACTGGATGAGCTTTTAGGCGCGGAATACCTTGCGCTCTACGCGCAGGGGGAAGAGCTGTTCCTTGCCGCGGAAGGCTGCAGGCAGTACCGTGTGAGTCTCGCCGGCACGCTGCTAACCCCAGGGCTTGATTTTAATGAGGTACTTTGGGCGCTCAAGCCATTATTGGAAGCACAAACGCCAAAGAAGCTGGTGTTTGACGCAAAGAAATGGATGCATTTGCTGTCCCGTGAAGGAATCGCTCTCGGTGGGCTTGCGTTTGATGCGATGATCGTGGATTATCTCATAAACGCCACACGTCCAGCGCCTTCCCTGGAGGCGCTTGCGCAGGAGCGGTTGCATATCAACAAGCCGGACGCCTGCACACTGTTCCCGCTTTATGAGACCATGACGCAGGAAATGCGGGAGATGGAGCTCATAGACCTTTACGAGACCGTGGAGCTGCCGCTTATTGGTGTATTATTCCGCATGGAGAAGCAGGGCTTCCGCGTGGACCAGCATGTTTTAAGGGAGCTTGACGTGCAGTTTAAGGACCGCATCGATGATCTTGCGGGCGAGGTATATGAGCTTGCAGGTGAGCCGTTCAACATACTTTCCACCAAGCAGCTTGGCTATATACTATTTGATAAGATCGGTCTTCCCACGCAGCGCAAAACAAAGACGGGCTACTCCACCGACGCGGACGTATTGGAAAGCCTGATGGAACAGCACCCCATTGTGCCGCTTGTGCAGGAATACCGGTTTTTGACAAAACTCAAAAGCACGTTTATCGACGGCCTTCTCGCCCTGCGCTCGCCGGAGGACGGGCGGGTGCATACGAGCTTTAACCAAAACGTGGCGGCGACAGGCCGCATTTCAAGCACGGAGCCAAATTTGCAGAACATCCCCGTGCGCACGGCATTGGGAAGGGAAATCCGCAAGGCGTTTGTTGCAAGTCCCGGCAATGTATTGATCGGCGCGGACTATTCGCAGATTGAGTTGCGGCTTCTCGCGCACATCAGCGCTGACGCGGCCATGCAGGAAAATTTTAAAACCGGCGGCGATATCCATACCAAGACTGCAAGCGAGGTATTCGGCGTTGCGCCCGATCAGGTTACGTCCGAGCAGCGCAGCGCCGCAAAGGCCGTTAACTTTGGCATCGTGTATGGCATTTCGGACTTCGGCCTCGCGCGGAATTTGGGCATCAGCCGCAAGCGCGCGGGCGAATACATTGAACGCTATCTGGACCGTTACCCAGGCGTAAGAGCCTATATGAAGGCCAGTATAGAGAGCGGGCGCGAACACGGCCATGTCAAGACGCTGTTAAACAGGCGGCGCGAGCTGCCGGAGCTGAAAAGCGGCAACTATAACACCCGCTCCTTCGGGGAGCGCGTTGCGATGAACATGCCCATACAGGGCACGGCGGCAGATATCATCAAGCTGGCCATGGTCCGCGTGGACAAGGCACTGCGGGAAGAAAAGCTTCAAAGCCGCCTTGTATTGCAGGTGCACGACGAACTGATACTGGATTGCCCGCCGGAGGAAGAATGCCGTGTGAGCGAGATCGTATGCGACTGCATGCAGAACGCTATGGAACTTTCTGTACCGCTTATTGCGGAGGTCAAAAGCGGGCAGAGCTGGTTTGATACGAAATGAGCGCGCAAAATGCAAGGCGCATCGGCCTCACCGGCGGCATGGGCGCGGGAAAATCTACAGTTTCCTCGTATCTTCGTATTCTGGGCGCGCATGTACTTGACGCGGATATGGCCGCGCGTAAGGCGGTAGAGCCGGGGAGCGATGGGTTACATCTTCTCGTCGCGCGCTATGGCGCGGATATTTTGCAGCAGGACGGCTCCTTGAACCGCCGTGCGCTTGCGGGTATCATATTCGGTTCAGATACCGAGCGCCTGGCCGTGAACGCCATACTCCACCCCATGGTGCGTTCCGGTATGTTTCAGGAAGAAGAGAATATTCGGCAAACAGAGCCGGATACCATTGTATTCTGGGATGTGCCGCTGCTGATCGAAAGCGATATGCATGCGGATATGGACGAGGTCTGGCTGGTCACAGCGGAGGAAGCGGTTCGCGTCGCGCGCATTATGCAGCGGGACGGCTGTAGCGAGCAGGACGCACTTGCTCGCATCCGCCGCCAGATGCCGGAGGAAGAGAAAAGGCGCTACGCGCACCGGATACTAAACAATTCCGGCGAAGAAGCGGCGTTGTTTGAACAGGTAAAGGCACTGTATGGCGAGCTTATGGAAAATAAACAAGGTTAGTAAGGAATAAGCATTGGAACAGGCAAGAAAAAAATCGAATAGGCAAAAAAAACGCAGTGGCATAAAACTGTTGCTGGCGGCATTTTTACTGCTGCTTGCAGTACTCATTGCCGTAATCGCCGGTCGGGAGCTTGAAAAGCGTACCTATAAACTGAATTATCCCCAGGAGATCAACGCAAGTGCCGATGAATTCGAGCTTGATCCCTACCTTGTCGCCGCCATGATTCACTGCGAAAGCGGCAACCGCGCGGAAGCCGTGAGCCCGGTCGGCGCGGTGGGACTCATGCAGATCATGCCCGATACCGGGGAATGGATCGCGGGCAAACTCGATTTAAATGCATATGAACCCACTCAACTGACACAGCCCGCGTTCAATATCCGCATGGGGTGCTGGTATTTGCGCTTCTTGCTGGACCGGTACGAGCAGGACCGGCCTTCCGCGCTTGCCGCTTACAACGCCGGGCATGGCAACGTGGATAAATGGAAAAACGACCCCGCCGTTTCTGTGGAAGGGGATTTAAGAAACATCCCGTTTGCGGAGACGGAACAGTATGTGGAAAAGGTGCAGCGCGCATATGAAAAATACAAGACGCTATATCAGGACGCTTTCTAGCCTCCTTGTGGTGCTGTTGCTTAGTTCAGGCTGTGCCAAACAGGAAAAGCCGGAGCCTACGGCGACGCCCATCGCTATCCCTACGCCGACCCCCGCGCCGCAGCCGGTATCCGGCGGGACGCTCATACTCCCCATACCGCGCAACCCGTTTCGAAGCGAGAGCGGTTCTTCCTACAATCCGCTTACGGTGAACACTGAGGAAATGCGCAACATGTATTCGCTGGTGTACGAGCCGCTCTTAAGGTGCGATTCGAATAACCGCATCATACCGTCCCTCGCGGAAAAATGGAGCAGCGACGATACTGGCCGCGTCTGGACAATACAGCTTCGTAAAAACGTCATGTGGCACAACGGCGATATGCTCTCCGCGGAAGATGTGCTCTATACCATCGGGCAGATCAGGAATTTGGGCAGCGCGGCCTACTATGGCCTTGCGGTGGACGCGATTGAAAGCTATGAGCAGGCAGATGAAAGCACCGTGCGTGTTACCATGAAAAAGGCGGGTGCGGCCGCGCTCTATGCGTTGGTGTTTCCCGTCATCTCCTCCAGGACACCCAATGAATTGAACGGTACGGGGCCATATCAGGTTACGAGCAGCGATGAAACCTCGGTGGAACTTGCCGTTAACCCCCGTTGGTGGAAGCAGACGCCCTACATTCAAAACATCCTGTGCCTCTCGCGTGAAAGCAATGACGTTGCGCTCGATTCGTATGAGGCGCGCCAATTGAACATGGTGCCGACCAAGACTGTCTCCGCGGGCAAATACCGCGAGGAGGGTGTGACTTCGGTGCTTGACGTCATGACGCAGGAGGCGGAAGTACTGCTTGTCAACCACAACAACGCCATACTGCACAATACGGACGTCAGGAAAGCGATTGCGTATGCTCTGGATCGCAGTGGTCTCGTTTCCAACGTATATATGAACCGCGCCGCAGTATGCGACGTGCCTGTACCGCCCGATTCGTTCCTGTATGACGCGACCACCAAAATATATGATTATGACCTTGCGAAAGCGGCGGAGCTTCTAAAAGGTGCAGGCTGGACGGATGAGGATGCTGATGGCATTTTGCAGCAGGGCAACAGCAAGCTCCATTTGACGCTGTTGGTCAACGACAGCACGGAGAGTACCTACCGCAAAAACGCCGCGGCGCTGATCGCTTCACAGCTTTTAAAAGCCGGGATCGAGGTGGAGGTCGTTACCGCGAAGCTCAGCATAGAGCAGCCGAACGGGGAATTTGAGCAGAAACTGAAAAACGGCGAATTCGACCTCGCTTTGGCCGGATTCCAGATGGAGCCATGCGGCAATTTGGCGCCCTACTTGGAGCCCGACGGAACGCGCAATTACGGGAAAGTCTCCGGTGATTGGGGTACGCTGCTTTCGGCGGCAGCCGCGGCGGCGGATGAAAACGGCATGCGCGAAGCGCAATCCAAATTGCAGCAGCAATTTGTTCAGGAGCTGCCGTTTATCATGCTGTATTTTCGTATGAACAGCATCGTTTACGACGCGAATATCCGCAATGTTTCAGATATTCGCGGCACGGACCTGTTTCGCACCGTGGGCGATTGGTATATAGAACAACAGCCAGACTGATTTTGCCTTTCGTCGGGGCTTATGCTATACTGGTTTGGGTTTAAAAACGACATGCGGGGGTACTATGCTCGAGACCATCATTATACTGCTTATGATCGGGCTGGATCAGCTTACGAAATATCTGACAGACATGCATTTAATGCCGCTGGGCACGACCGTTCCATTATGGGAAGGCGTGTTTCACCTTACCAGCGTCCACAACACGGGTGCGGCGTTTGGCATGCTTTCCAGCGGCACATGGCTGCTGATCATCGTCTCTTCTGTAGCGTCTCTGGCCATTATCTGGCTGCTTGTAAAGTATAGAAAGCACATGCATGCCCTCATGCGCGCGAGCCTTGCGCTGATACTTGCGGGGGCTTTAGGGAACCTCATAGACCGCGTGGCTTTAGGCTATGTGCGGGATATGCTGGAGTTCGCATTCATCCGATTCGCCGTATTCAACGTGGCGGATACCGCCGTATCCATAGGTGCGGTCCTGCTGGCGCTGGACGTGCTTTTCGGAAAAGGCAGGCAGGTGCTAGACAAGCTGGATGAGAAGACGGGGAAAAGGAAGACCGGGCCGGAAGCGGAACAACAGGAAGAGCCGGAGCAGGCGAAAGAACCCGAACAGGACGCGGATGAACTGGAAAAGCAACAATAGCTTTGGAGGGCTTCGTGGAAGACTTTGAAGGCTGTGTAGAAACGCGATATGCTGCTGATACGTCCGGCGAACGGCTGGACGTATTCCTTTCCCGCGTCAGCGGAGAGAGCCGCGCGCGCGTCCAGCGCCTTATCCAGGAAGAAGCCGTGCTGGTTGCGGGCAAAACCCGCAAGGCGAACTACAGGCTTCAGCCGGGGGAAGACGTGCTATTGCGCATGGAACCGCCGGAGCTTTTGGATGTTGCGCCCGAGCCCATCCCCATTGATATCGTGTACCAGGACGCAGACATCTGTGTCATCAACAAGCCACAGGGTATGGTGGTGCACCCGGCGCCCGGCAATGAAAGCGGTACGCTTGTAAACGCGTTGCTGTACGCTGTTACCGATCTTTCGGGTATCGGCGGGGTCTTGCGTCCCGGTATCGTGCACAGGATTGATAAAATGACCTCCGGCCTTCTCGTTATCGCGAAGAACGACCTCGCCCACGCGAGTTTGAGCGAGCAGATCAAGGCGCATGCCGCGCATCGGAATTACGTTGCCATAGTGGAAGGCAACATAAAAGAGGATAATGGGACCATCGATGCGCCAATCGGCCGCCATCCGCTGGACCGCAAGCGCATGGCCGTCGTAAAGGACGGCAGGGAAGCCGTGACCCATTGGCGTGTACTCAGCCGTATGGGACAGTTTACGCTCCTTAAGGCCAGCCTTGAAACCGGGCGTACGCACCAGATCCGCGTACATATGGCATACAGAAAGCACCCCGTTGCGGGCGATCCTTTATACGGCCCGGCTAAGCCAAAGCTCAATTTGGAAGGCCAGGCGCTGCACGCGTATGAATTGATACTCAAACACCCGCGCTCACGGGAGCAGATGCGGTTTTTTGCACCCCCGCCGGATTGGTTTTTGCAGGCGCTGCGCCGCGCCGGATGCGAAGAAGTGCCGGACTGGGAACGTCTGCCCTGATATTTCTAATACTTTGATGATTGCCGCCAAATGGGCGGTATTTTTATGGCAAAATCCCTATCGGAATAGTTGCATTTCGGCGCAAGCGGATATATACTATACATAAACAATCGCTTATATGTTTATATTTTATGGAATGGGGGATATAAAAGATGGAAAAAAGAAATTTTCCCGTTTGCCAGACGGAGCATGTTGACGAGCGACATGAGCGCTATATCATAGAACGAATTCCCGATGAAGACGCGGCGGTGGACGCTGCGGAAATTTTTCAGCAGTTGAGCGATAGCACACGTATCCGCCTGCTGTCCATGCTGGCACTAGAGGATATGTGCGTATGTGAGATGGCGGACATCTTAAACATGAGCCAGCCTGCCGTTTCCCACCACCTGCGTTCTCTTCGGCAATGCGGCGTGGTGCGATTTAAAAAGACAGGCAAGCGTGCCGTGTACTCCATCAGCGATACCCGTACCGGGCATATGGTGAGGCATCTGCTGCACGATATCACCAGTGGCAACCTCATTCCGTGTACGGTTTGCCAGTTTCAAAAGAATTTGGGGGAGGAACAGATATGAGCAGCGAAAATGTAAGGCTGCAAACTACAATTCCCATAAAGGAACATAAGGGTGAGCCTCGGCCCCATGAAGACCATTGCGCGGCGGATGGATGCTGCGCTCCCAGCTCCGGCCACGAACATACGCATGCTCACGAAGACGACCACTGCGAGCCGGACGGCTGCGCCGCCTGCGCAAGCTGCGCTCATGAGCATGGGGCGGAACAGGAACACCCCTTAAAGTTGTGGCTGCCTATCGTGGCGGGTGCTGCGTTGTTTGCGGCCGGTTTTTTTACAGATGGGCTTGCACACATCATACTCAACCTTGCTGCTTATGTTTTACTCGGCGCGCCGGTACTTCTGCAGGCGGGCAAGGATATCGTTCGCGGCCAGGTGTTCGGCGAAAGCTTTTTAATGGGTATCGCCACGATTGGCGCGCTTGCGTTGGGCGATTATGACGAGGCCGTGGCCGTTATGCTGTTCTACCGCGTGGGTGAATACTTTCAGGATCTTGCCGTGGGCCGTTCCAGAAAAAGCATACGCGCCGTGGTGGGGTTAAGGCCGGAAACTGCCCGTGCAATGCGGGATGGCGCGTGGCAGGTATTGAACCCTTCTGAGGTGAACATCGGCGAACAGGTGCTCATTAACCCCGGCGAACGCATTCCGCTCGACGGCGAGGTGCTTTCTGGAGAAAGCCTGGTGGATTTCAGCGCCCTCACTGGCGAGTCCGTGCCGGTGCGCGTTACTTCGGGCCGCGAGGTCATGGCAGGCGGCATCAACCAGACTGGCCCCATTACCGTTACCGTGACCCGTCCCGCCTCGGAGTCTGCCGTTAGCCGTGTGCTGCGGGCGGTGGAGGACGCAGCAAAGGGCAAGCCGAAATTGGAGAACTTCATCACGCGGTTTGCGCGCGTGTATACGCCCATAGTCGTAGGCGTTGCAGTGCTACTAGCCGTTATCCCGCCGCTTGCGGGATTGGGCGCTTTTTCAATCTGGCTGCACAGGGCGCTTATTTTCCTGGTCATCTCCTGCCCCTGCGCGCTTGTCGTCAGCGTGCCGCTTACGTTCTTTGCGGGGCTTGCCAACGCATCCTCCCGAGGGGTGCTCTTTAAGGGCGCAAACCGCATGGAGCAGCTTGCCGCGGTGGATGCAGCCGTGTTTGACAAAACCGGCACGCTGACCCACGGGATATTTAAGGTACAACAGGTGCTTCCCGCAAATGGGTTGACGGAAGAGTCGCTTTTAAAGCTTGCGGCGGCTGCGGAGCACCACAGCCCGCACCCGGTCGGGAATGCCATTCGTGCAGCGGCAGGGGCATATGCGCCTGCGGAGGAGGTAGAGGAGATTGCGGGCCGCGGCGTTTCGGCCTCAGTATCCGGAAAGCGCGTCCTGGTTGGCAACGCGAGGCTGATGCAGGAACATGGCATTGCGAGTTTTCCCGCAAGTACGGGTACCGTCGCCTATGTGGCCGTAGATGGAGCTTTTGCGGGCGTGATCGTGATTTCTGACGAACTCAAACAGGACGCAAGCGACGCGATTAAAAAGTTGAATGGCATGATTGGCTATACCGCCATATTAACCGGCGACGCAGAAGCGCCCGCGAAAGAGGTCGCGAATCGGACAGGAGTGAGCGGAGTATACTATAAGCTCTTGCCCGAAGAAAAGCTTACGCGCATGCAGGAAATTCGAAGCACTCACGGCAGTGTGCTGTTTGTGGGCGACGGCATCAACGACGCTCCGGTGCTCGTGGGCGCGGATATCGGCATGGCGATCGGAGGGAGCGGAACAGATATGGCGGTGGAGGCGGCTGACGTCGTGCTGTTGACACCGGAGCTTAATGCAATCCCAGATTCCATCTCCTTAAGCCGCCGGACCATGACGATCGCCAAGATGAACATCGCGTTCGCCATCGCCGTGAAGGTGACTGTGATGATACTGGGCGCGTTCGGTATCGCCAACATGTGGATGGCGGTGTTCGCGGACGTCGGCACCACGCTGATCTGCGTGTTGAACGCTCTGCGGTTGCTGCCAATAAGGCGTAGATAGCCGGACTTTGAGGGCTCTGCCCCCAAACACCCGCTTAGGCTGTAACGGCCCTAAGAACACAATTCTGAAAACGCCCTATTCGAGGGGGGGTTCGACAATTGGGATTCCCAAGGGACATGTCCCTTGGGTGGGGGGTCGGGGCGAAGCCCCCGAATAGGTACTTGAAATTAAAAATTCATAAAGCCGCCATGTCTTCATGGGCGGCTTTGTGGTATGATTTTGATGAAAATGTATGCCTGATGGTAAAAATTTCAACAATGCAGCGAAAGGAGGAGGACCATGTACGAAAACGCATACGATATCGTGGCCATGGGAATGCGCTATTTCTTTTTGATCCTCATCCTCTATATCCTGCTGCGCCTTGTGCTGCACTCGGTGAAGGAATTCAAAACCGTGCAGCAGATCAAGCAGAAGGTACGAAGCGTTTCCCCCGGCTACCTGGAGGTAATGGCGCCGGAAGAATTCAGCGGCACTAAGTACCCGCTCAAGCGGGAAAACACGATAGGCCGTGCCAAACGCTGCGATATCAGCGTGCAGCTCACGTCCTTGGCACCTGTTCACGCGTTTTTGTTTGAAAAGAAAGATGGCTTGTACTTGGCGGATTACGGCTCCAACGTGGGCGTATTGATCAACGGGGAGCGCGTGAACAAAAAGAAGGACGAGCTACTGTACACCGGCGATACGCTGGAAATGGGCGGGCTTGTCATGGTGCTGCATTTAAGCGGGGAGGAAGAAGCGGATGCGTAGATGGAAGCATGTGAGCGCCGCCGGACTTCTCACGCTCATTATACTGTTTGAACTGAGCGCGTTCAGCCTGCTTGCGTTCCGGGATTCCACGCTTGATTTTAATGCCTTTATATTCGGCGGAATTTTAGTGGCGCTGCTGTTGTTCCAGTATATCGCGCTTACATTGATATTCCGGCATGTGGACCGGTATCTTCTGATCATCGCAAACGTGCTGGTGGGCATAGGCCTTATCGTTCAATATCGGATCGATCCGGATATCGCGTTCAAGCAGATCATGTGGTTTGGCGTCGGCATGCTGGCCATGGTGTTCTGTATTCTTCTGATGCGGTTTCCCAACCTGTTTCGCCGTATCAACTGGCTGCTCATGGTAGGCTCCATCGGTATACTTGCGGTGCTGTTTGTAATAGGAAACGAGGTATACGGCGCAAAGAACTGGATCACAATCGGCGGGCAGAGTTTTCAGCCCTCCGAGTTTGTGAAGGTCGCCACCGTGTTCGTGCTGGGCCACTGGCTCGCAAGCTCGCGGGACGTACGGGGCATATGGCCGCTTTTAGCGTATGTGGTTTGCGTGGTAGGTCTGCTTGTGATTGAGCGTGATCTTGGCGCGGCGGTGCTGATCGGCCTTACGTCGCTAATCATCTTCTATGTGGCTACCGGGAACAAGGCGCTTACGCTGATGGGCCTTGCAGGTGGCAGCGTGGGGGCGGTAGCAAGCTATTATCTATTTGACCATGTGCGTGTACGCGTGGCCATCTGGAAAAACCCGTGGGCCACGTATTCGGGTAACGGCTACCAGATTGCCCAGGGGCTTATGGCCATCGCAAGCGGCGGGCTCTGGGGCATGGGGCTTACAAGAGGATCCCCCAAGCTCATTCCCGCTTATCATACGGACTATATTTTCGCCGTCATCTGTGAGGAATTCGGCGTGATATTCGGCGTATGCGTCATCGCTTTTTACCTTGTGTTCATTGTGCGCGGGGCGATGATTGCTTTGAACGCGCCGGACCGGTTTAACATGCTGGTGGCATTCGGCTGCACGGCGCTTATCACGCTGCAAAGCTTTATCATCATCGCGGGCGTCATCAAGCTGATCCCGCTCACCGGCATCACGCTGCCGTTTGTGAGTTACGGCGGCAGTTCCATGATTGCCAGCATGATGCTTTTAGGCATATTGGAGGGCGTGGCCATACAGGGTGGTGAAACGCTGGAGCGTGCGCTCAAGGAGATGGCGGCATGACGGCGGCCTTTGCTGCATGCGCCCGGTCCGGAAGGGAGGGAATGGCGAAATGAATACGAGGAACAACATCAAGGGGCTTTTGATTGTATTCTGTGCCATGTTCGTGGTGCTGAGCATTTACCTGGTTTATACGGTGGACCAATATGGCACCCGCTGGTTCGCAAGCCCCTACAATACGCGTTTAAATGCCCAGAAGAACAACGTTATCGCCGGCGATATCCTGGACAGAAACGGCAAAGTGCTCGCCACCACCGATTCGGATGGCGACCGCGTTTACATTGACGACAGTTCTGTGAGACGCGCCAACGCCCATGTGGTGGGTGATAATTATGGCCAGACGTTCGGAGCGGAGAACTTTTTTTCAAAATATTTATTGGGCTTTGACCAAAGCATATTCGAACGTATTACGGGTGCGTTTTCAGGCAAACCCGTCAACGGATCGGACGTGGTGCTTACGATTGACTCAAGGCTTAGCGACGCCGCCTATGACGCCATGAACGATTACCGGGGCGCGGTGGTGGTCATGAACTATAAGACCGGCGAAATACTGGCCTCGGTCAGTCAGCCGACATTCGACCCGAAGTACGTTCAGGAGTATTTGAATGGCGACAGGGAGCTTGACGAAAGCGCCATGGTCAACCGTGTCACCTCCGGTCGCTATACGCCGGGCTCCGTGTTCAAAGTGGTTACGGGGCTTGCAGCCATTCGGTATCTTCCCGGGGTAACGGAGCGCACGTTTACCTGCGACGGCCCCCTTGCGTTTGACGAAAAGACAGGTAAGTATCTTCCAGACGTACACCTTGCCTTGGATGAAAGCGGGCAGACGGAAAATGAAGCGCAGCAAGAAGGCGAAGAGCAGGAGAATCAGGCGGGTATGCTCCAGGGCTACCGCGTGTTGCGGGATTACAATGAAGAATACCATGGCAAAATTGATTTGAAAACGGCGTTCGCAAAATCCTGCAACCATGTGTTCGGGTTATTGGCTATGGAGCTTGGTGCGGACCGCCTGGCCCGTATCGCAAAAGAGGTTGGCATAGGCGAGAACTTTTTGTTTGATGATATGGTGACCGCCACAGGAAGCTTTGAAAAAGCTTCTTCGGACGTCAACACCGCCTGGTCCGGTGTGGGGCAGTATACGGATATTGAAACGCCGCTGCATATGTGCCTGCTGGCGGCGTCCATCGCCAACGACGGCGTTATGATGCAGCCCAAGCTGCTTAAAGAAGTAAAATCGGCCATGGGAGTCACCACCCACCAGCTTATCACAGAGACCGAGCGTAAGCCGATGTCCGCGGCGGAAGCCCAAATACTCGCAGGGTTCATGGCGGAGACTGTGAAAAACGGCACGGGGACGAGAGCCGCGGTTTCCGGCGTAACCGTGGCGGGCAAGACGGGTACCGCCGAGGTTTCCTCGGGCGAGGCCGCACCCAACGCCTGGTTTATCGGCTTTGTGGAGGATGAAGAGCATCCGCTTGCCATCTGTGTGGTACTGGAAAAAGGCGGAAGCGGCGGCAGGAACGCCGCGCCCATCGCCGGCCGGGTGCTTGAGAAGGCGATTAATCTTGGCTATTAAGGCGCCAATGGATAGGACGCGCAGGATTTCATAGATTTACCTGTTTTCTCATGATTTTTCTTTAGAGGGGGCATGCTAAGGCATGTCTCTTTTTGCTGGTATTGGCAATAAAGAGAGGGGCAGGTTTTATTATGGCCAAAAGCCTGCCGGTTGCGCAACAGAGGAAGGCGGTGCTTTGGTTGCATCCGGTATTCATCATCCTGCTCCTGCTGCTATTACTGATCGCTGTGGCGTTGTGGTGGCCGGTCGAACTCATGCTCACGGCTGCACTTACCATGCCGCGCGGGGCGGAAGTGAAGCTGCAGGTCCGCTTTTTTAATGGATTGATCCGGCTCAACTACCGGCTGCGCGCCAATTTATTCGAGGAGCCTCCCTTGCATGTCCTGCTCTACCATGGAGAAGAAAAGCCCCGCGTATTATGGAAACCCGGGCGGCCGAAAAAGGAAAAACGGCACAAGGAAGGCCGCATGAAGCTGCCTTTCGAGCGTATTTGGCGGCATATCCGCATCAAAAAGTTGCAGGCCGACGTCGAGGTCGGCGTCAGAGACGACGCATTTTTGACGGTATTGTTTACGGGTCTGGTGTCCTCCTTCCTGCAGGCGCTTTATGCCACGGCAGGTACTGAGAAACGGGATGCGCCGCTTCAACTGCATCTGAGTCCGGAATTTTCAAAAGACAGTTTTCGGCTAAATTTGGAAGGCATAGCCTGCTGTCCGCCCGTCCATATTATTAGCGCCATCCTTATATGGCATTTGAAGAACAGAAAGGGGCAAGCAACAGTATGGCGCATCCTATCGAAAACATCATGAAGACTACTATGGAACAGCTCAAAGAGATGGTGGATGTCAACACCATTGTGGGCGATCCCGTTATGACGGGCAGCGATACCATAATCATCCCCGTTTCTCGAGTATGCCTGGGGTTCCTTTCCGGTGGCGGAGAATATGGCCCCCACAAGAACTCACGGCGCGAAACAACTGGGGAACAGGAGGAAGGACGCTTCCCGTTCGCCGGTACTTCCGTTGGCGGCTTAAACCTGACGCCTATGGCATTTTTGGCCATTACCAACGGTGTAGTACATGTGCTTCCTGCGAACTACAGCTGCACGCTCGACCGTGTTATTGAAATGGTACCGGAAACCATCCGCGAGGTGGACCGCTTGATCAAGCAGGCATCCAGCTCAGCGCAGAACAACCCTACAACCACAACTACAACTACAACCACAAGCGAGACAAGCAGCACCGACGATACCTACCCACAGGGATAACCTTCGGGTGCGGACAAAGGCTTTATGAAGTCGATACGTTGGCTGTTTCTTTTGCTGGCTTTCCTGTTCCTGACCGGCGCCGCTTTCCCCGCGCTTGCTGCGAAACCCGAAGTAGGCGTATCGGGCGCGGTTTTGATGGATGTGACTACAAAACGCGTGCTGTTTGCGCAAAATGCGCACGCGCAGTTGCCCATGGCCAGCACCACAAAAATTATGACGGCGCTCATTGCGCTTGAAACCTGCTCGCTTGATACCGTGGTGACCGTGCCCAAAGAGGCATACGGTATGGAAGGCTCCAGCATATATCTAAACAACGGGGAGAAAATCACAATAGAAGATCTCCTTTACGGGCTTATGCTCTCCTCGGGCAACGATGCCGCGGTAACGCTTGCCATCCATATCGGCGGCTCGGTAGAAGGCTTTGCACAGATTATGAACAACCGTGCGAAAGAGATTGGGTGTACCAATACCAATTTTGTCACACCCAACGGCCTGCATGATCAGGCGCATTATACCTCCGCGTATGATCTTGCCTTAATTTCGAGCGTAGCCATGCAGAATGAGGCCTTCCGGAAGATCGTTTCCACAAAGTACTGGAAAACCACCTCCGGCGACATCATACGCACGTTTAAAAACAAAAACAAAATCCTCTGGCAATATGAGGGCGGCAACGGTATCAAGACGGGGTTTACCAAGGCTGCGGGCCGCTGCCTTGCCTTCTCGGCCGAGCGGGGAGGCCATACCATTGTAGGCGTCGTGTTGAATTGCCCGGATATGTGGAACGACGCGAAGGCCATGCTCGATTACGGCTTTACTGATTACACATGGAAGACTTTTGCTAAGGCCGGGGACACCGTGGCTACTCTTAAGGTCAACCGTGGCATGAAAAACAGCTTGGAAATACGGGCCAAAGAAGATATACTGATTCCGATGCGTCAGGACGAGCCTGAGAACGCCGTAACGCTCAAAGTCGTCAGCAAGGAGACCGTAGAGGCGCCCGTTTATGAGGATCAGGTCGTCGGCATGCTGGAAGCCTGGGGCGACGGGAAACGTCTGCACGCGGTTCCGTTGGTCGCTTCAGAAACGGTCCTTCGCAAAGAGTTCCCGTATTTTCTCTGGGAGATCGCACGGGGATGGACCGCGTAACGGGAATCAGGTTCTTTTATTCGGATGGTTGGGGGAAATATGCGGTTACAGAAGTTTATGGCTCAGGCGGGCGTTGCATCAAGACGTCAATGTGAAGAATACATACGCGAAGGCCGCGTAAGGATCAACGGGGAAGTTGCTACAATCGGTAGCACGGTGGATGAAGCGCATGACGAAGTCACATTCGACGGCGCGCCGCTTTATCAGGAAAATGAACGTGTCGTGCTTGTGTTCTATAAGCCGCGCGGCGTTGTTTCAACCAGCAGCGACCCAGAGGGCAGAAAGACGGTACAGGCCTATTTTACCGAGTTTCCGCAAAGGCTTTACAATGTGGGGCGGCTTGACATCAACTCGGAAGGTCTGCTGATCATGACCAACGACGGCAGCCTGGCCCAGAAGATGACGCACCCCAGGTACAAGATAGAAAAGACGTATTACGCCGTATGCGACGGTACGCTTTTGCCCGAAGAAGCGGCGCAGTTAAAGAACGGCGTCAACCTTTCCGACGGCATGACGCTGCCCGCCAAAGTGGAACGCGTCCGCCCGACGAAGACGGGGCATACGAGCCTGCTCATCACCATACGGGAAGGGCGCAACCGCCAGGTGCGGAGGATGCTTGAAGCGGTGGGGCATAGGACAATGCTGCTAAAGCGCGAGCGCGTCGGCGCGCTTACATTGGGTGGCCTTAAGCCGGGAGAGTGGCGTTACCTAAGCCGGGAAGAGCTCGCGTGGATGGACGCTCTATTATCCGACGATAAAAATTGATTATAACGCAGGAACACCATCTGGAACGGACGGCGCAAAGAAATGGTTAGCGCGGTCCTTTTTTTCGTATAATAATGAGAAAATACGCTTGATATCCATGGATTAAAGGTGATAGAATATGATTATATTAAAATGCGGAAATTTTGGATTGTATCGCCACCGGGAATAATCCCAATTGAATTTATCTTGTCTGGTCATAACAAAATCTTTTAATTGGAGGTGAAAACATTGGGGATGAAAAGCTTTTTTCGCCGGTTGTTTGGCAAAAAGGCGGATGAGGCTCCCATAGCGTCTTTGGCGGCGTCTCCCGTACAGCAGCCTGAGTCGGCAATTACAAACAGGCCGCAGTTTGTCGCGGCCATCGCCTCCGCCATTGCCATGGAAATGGGGGCTGACGTAAGCGGGCTTCGCATCCATTCCATACGGCGCGTAGGCGCTGCCGCTCCCAACAGGGGGGCGTTTGTCGCTGCGGTTTCCGCAGCCATCGCGGCGCAAATGGGTACGGATGTAAGCGGACTTCGGATTCATTCCATCCGCCCGGTCGCGCCACGCGCTTATAACAGGGGCGAATTCGTGGCGGCCATTGCCGCCGCGCTCTCAGCGCAAATGGGTACGGATGTAAGCGGGCTTCGAATCCACTCCATCCGTCAGGTTTCTTAGACATTTGTAACAGTACTGTCAATAGATAAAGCAAAGCAGGAGGAATAACGATGCGTAAGTTTCTTGTGAATGTGAACGGCACTTCCTACGAGGTAATGGTAGAAGAGATTTCCGGCGCCGCCGCGCCCGTTGCAACTCCGGTCGCCGCCGCGCCCGTCGCTGCACCCGCTCCGGCACCCGCTCCCGCAGCGGCACCCGCTCCCGCAGCGGCACCCGCTCCGGTCGCCGCCGCTGCTGGACAGACAAGCGTTTCTGCGCCCATGCCCGGCACCATACTCTCCGTGAGCGTGAAACCCGGCCAGGCCGTAAAGCGCAACCAGGTCCTGATGGTTCTTGAAGCCATGAAAATGGAAAACGAAATCGTCGCCCCTTCGGACGGCGTAGTCGTGGGCGTCAATGTTGCGGGCGGCCAGTCCGTTAACACCGGCGAACTGCTCTGCGTCATCGGCTGAAAAGCGGGTAAGAACTAAATGAAACGCAGCGGCCCTTTCAGGTAGCCGCGTTGCGTGTTCTTGCGGCATTGGGCCGCAAAAAATGTGAAAGGAGGATACTACGATTGGCTAAAAAATTATTGATCACTGATACCATACTGCGTGATGCGCACCAGTCCCAGGCCGCGACCCGCATGCGCACGGAAGACATGCTTCCCGCGTGTGAGATACTTGACAGCGTTGGGTATTGGTCTTTGGAGTGCTGGGGCGGCGCGACGTTTGACAGTTGCCTGCGTTTCCTCAATGAGGACCCGTGGGAGCGTTTAAGAAAGCTCAAAAAGGCGCTGCCCAACACCAAGCTGCAAATGCTTTTCCGTGGACAGAATATTCTGGGCTACAAGCATTATGCGGACGACGTGGTTGAGCAGTTTTGCAGAAAGGCCATTGAAAACGGCATCGACGTGGTGCGTATTTTTGACGCGCTCAACGATACCAGAAACCTGGAAGCCGCCATCAAATACACCAAGAAATACGGCGGTATCTGCGAGCCCGCCATCAGCTATACCATAAGCCCCGTACATAACGAGGATTATTTCGTAAAGCTTGCGAAAGAACTTGTTCAGATGGGCGCGGATGTCATCTGCATTAAGGACATGGCGAACCTCCTGCTGCCCTATGACGCGTATTCCCTGGTGAAGCGCCTGAAGGCGGAGGTGGACGTTCCCATCCACCTGCACACGCACAACACCACCGGCACGGGCGATATGACTTATCTCATGGCTGTGCAGGCGGGCGTGGATATTGTGGACTGCGCGCTTTCCCCCATGGGCAACGGCACCGCGCAGCCGGCAACAGAGCCGCTCGTCGCAACTCTTAGAGGCACGGAATACGACACCGGGCTTGACCTTAACAAGCTGGCGAAAGCTGCGACCCATTTCCGGGGCGTTGCGGAGAAGCTCAAAAAAGAGGGCAGCCTTGATCCCAAGGTTTTGAGCGTGGATGTCAATACGCTTCTGTATCAGGTGCCCGGCGGCATGCTTAGTAACCTCATTTCCCAGCTCAAGCAGGCAAATGCGGAGGATAAGTATTACCAGGTGCTCGAAGAAATACCCCGTGTGCGCGAGGAGTTCGGTTACCCGCCGCTCGTCACGCCCACCAGCCAGATCGTAGGCTCTCAGGCGGTGCTCAACGTTATTGCGGGCGAACGCTACAAAACGTTCTCCAAGGAATCAAAGGCGCTGCTGCACGGTGAATACGGCATGCTTCCCGGCAAGGTGAACGAAGAGGTCCGCCGTAAGGCGATCGGGGATGAGGAAGTTATTACTTGCCGCCCCGCCGACCTGTTAACGCCTGAGCTTGACAATTACCGCGAGGAAATCAAGGATATCATGGAGCAGGAAGAGGACGTGCTGAGCTATGCGCTGTTCCCGCAGGTCGC
Source organism: Bacillota bacterium (assembly GCA_023435025.1). Taxonomy (GTDB): domain Bacteria; phylum Bacillota; class Clostridia; order Christensenellales; family CAG-138; genus JAEYLA01. The sequence continues at coordinate 23,540 of JAEYSE010000011.1, read as the reverse complement.
CATGAAGTTCTTTGAAGCACGAAAGGCTGCAAAATCCGGCGTAGTACCGGCAGCTCCCGCACCGGCTCCCGCCCCTGTTGCGGCTCCCGTTACGGCAGCTCCTGTCGCGGCAAAAGCACCCGAAGGCATAACGATGCTTTACGTGGAAGATCTTACAGCATAAAGATCATCATATGCCCAAAGCAGTAAGGCGGGGATTCCCCGCCTTACTATTTTTAAGGAACAGCTTAAGAGTCATACTGACCTTAATTTACTGGGAAACCCATTATAAACGGAATAAACAGTATCATTCCGTTTGGGGTTAAGGAATTCTTCACTTTTGCTTATGTGAAATCCATGTGGCTGTTTTGGCGGGTTTGCGGTATACTATTGCAGAAGGCAATTTTAGGATAAGCAGAATGGGGCAGGTAAACTACATGAGGCATATCCCGAACATACTATCCGGGCTGCGCATCGGTATGGTGGGCGTATTTGTGTATTTTTTTCAAAACGAAAGATATTATGCCGCACTGTGTACCTATGTGCTTGCCGTGTTGACGGATACGCTGGACGGTTATCTTGCCCGCCACAACAACTGGATTACGGACGTCGGCAAGGTGCTTGATCCCCTAGCGGACAAGCTGATGTTGATTGCCGCGCTTATCTGCTTTTGCGTTAACAGCTGGGTTCCCGTTTGGCTGGTTGCGGTCGTGGTGTTTAAAGAACTCGTCATGATCATAGGTGGCGCGCTTTTGTGGAAAAGAGAGGTTGTCGTCTATGCGGATTGGTTCGGCAAATTTGCTACCGGTTTTTTTAACGCGGGCGTGGTTGCCACGCTGGTAAAACGCTTTTGGCCCTGGATCGGTTTTTGGAACATCGTTCTTCTATCCATCGCGATGGGGTTGGGCATTGTTGCGCTGGTTCATTATGCGCAGAAAAACGTATTTCGCAAAAAGCGTATCTCTCCCCAAACGTCCGAAGGTACAAGCTCTGCAAAAAACGCGGAGTAGCGGAAGAATGTGCGTCCCGGCGGCATGGTTAAAAAACAACCGCGCCAGACTAAGTTTTAATTGACAAACCAAACGGCAGTCGATAAAATATACGATGGTTGACTTTGGAGGAATACCTTATGGAGCTTTCGATCGCGGCGGCGTTAAAGCAGCCGGGAGAGATTTTTTCGGAAACGAGGACCGAAGCGGTTGAACCCCAGAAATTTGGAGGCAATACCGTTACCTTCTTGGAACCGCTAAAAATCAGCTTCACCTATCTGTTTGACGGCGAGTCCATCGCCTTGAGCGGAAAGATGGAGGCAAAGCTGTCCTCCAGGTGCGCTCGCTGTGACGAGCCTTTTACAGAAACGCTTGTTGTTCCGTTGGAAGAACGTTTTGTCAAAGGCGTGTCCGAGGAAGACGAGGAAAGCTACACATTCGCGGGTGAGGTATTGGACATTACCCCGATGGTGATTGACAATCTATTTCTGAACATGCCAATTTCAAGTGTGTGCAGCGAAGATTGTAAAGGCTTGTGCCCCGTCTGTGGGTGTAATTTGAATACGGCGCAGTGCACCTGCGCGCGCGAACCGGAAGAGGAAAGGGCCTCTCCGCTTGCGGCGCTTGGTTCGCTGTTTGACGATGGTAAGGAGGTGTAATCATGGCGGTCCCCAAGAGAAGAACTTCTAAGGCCAGGCGGGATTCCCGCAGGTCCAGCCACTGGAAGCTGTCCATGCCCGGTATCGTGGCATGCCCCCAGTGCCACAAGCTCAAGCTTGCGCACAGGGTATGCAAGCACTGCGGCTTTTACGATGGCAAGCAGGTTGTCAATCTGGATGCGGATAAAAAGGCTTAATGCCATGCTTACGCCGTATTCCAAAAACGCGGCCTCTCAGCGCAGGGAAAACATACTGCCTGTTTTAGGCATACCAAACGGAAACTGACGAAAAAGGCAGAGACATTCGTTTTCTGCCTTTTTGTTATTTTTACTCAACGCTCTTTCTATAAATGCGGGGAAGGCTTTTATGGATGGGGCACAATATAAGGGGGGAGCATATGAAAATAGCAGTAGACGTATTCGGCGGCGATCACGCGCCGCAGGCGGTGCTGGATGGGTGCATGCTGGCGTTACAGCAGCAGCCGGAAATTGAGCTGATACTTGTGGGCAAGGAGGACGTCATACGGGAGTATTTGAGCGGGCATGCTCATGACGAAAAGCGTGTTATGGTAAAGCATGCGCCGGACTATATCTCTAGCCATGAGCAGCCGACCTACGCCATTAAACACAAACCGGAGTCCTCTCTTGTAAAAACGCTTCGGTGCGTTGCGGACGGAGAGGCCGGCGCAATGGTTTCAGCCGGCAGCACAGGGGCGCTTCTTGCCGGTGCCACCCTCATCGTGCGACGGTTAAAGGGGATCAAGCGTCCGGGACTTGCGCCCATACTGCCCACCCGCAACGGCTGTGTGCTTTTGATTGACTGCGGTGCAAACGTGGACTGCAAGCCATCCTATTTGCAGCAGTTCGCAATCATGGGCACGGCCTATATGAAAAACGTCATCGGTGTGGAAAATCCGCGCGTGGGATTATTGAACAACGGCGCGGAAGAAGAAAAGGGCAACGAACTCACGAAGGCCGCTTTCCCGCTTCTAAAGAATATGCCCATTCATTTTGTTGGGAATTGCGAAGGGCGGGATGTGGTTTCAGGCGATTTTGACGTGGTGGTCAGCGATGGGTTTGCAGGCAATATTGTATTGAAGAACACCGAAGGCGTTGCCGCGCTGATGTCCCAAATGCTAAAGGACGAGCTGATGGCAGATACGCGTTCCAAAATCGGCGCGTTGCTTGCCAAGAAAGCGTTCAGGCGCCTCAAAGCCCGCATGGATTATACGGAATACGGCGGCGCGCCGTTACTTGGCATCAACGGCGGCATCATTAAGGCGCACGGCAGTTCCAACGCCAAGGCTTTCGCCGCCGCTTTGCGCCAGGCGAGCGCCTATTTGAAGGGCAATGTTACGGAGGCTATCGCAACGGCTGTGGCAAACATGGAGTTTGAGGAATAAATCTATTTCCAATTTGTAAATTCAGCGTTACTCGGCCATGTATCGGGCTGTTGCGCCCGGATTGGACAAGGATTTGTGATTGACAGAACCGCCCCCTTGCCCTAAACTGAAACTTGGAATATCTTCTATTATATTATTTTCCATCATGTTCTTGAGAGGAGTAATCGCATGAAATTCGATAAGGTGCGGGACATTATCGCAAAACAATTGGACGTTGACGCCGCTGACATCACCATGGAATCCAAGCTCGTGGATGACCTGAAGGCGGACAGCTTGGACGTCGTGGAGTTGATCATGGATTTGGAGCAGGAGTTCGATATCGAAATACCGGATGAAGAGCTGCCCAAGGTCCGCACGGTGGGCGACATCGTGGAATACCTCGAAAAGCACTAAGACGAACGAACAAAACCGGCGGCCCGCATCAACTTCTGGTGCGGGCGTTTGTTTGAACAGGGGGCACACGGATGATGTCTGTACGGCACCAGCAACTTGCGGCGCTGCAGGATAAAATTGGATATACCTTCAAGGATATTGCGCTTTTGGACGCTGCGCTGACCCATACCTCGTTTGTAAAGGGGGATGGAAAGGGCAAGGTACACAACGAGCGGCTGGAGTATTTGGGGGATGCCGTACTGGAATTGTGCATCAGCGAGCAGTTGTTTCGCCGTTACCCGCAGTGGAGCGAAGGTGCGATGACCCGTGCGCGCGCTTCCATCGTATGTGAAACGGCTCTTGATGCTGCGGCCCGCGCAAACTTTTCCCTGCAGGAGTACCTGCTGCTGGGGCATGGTGAAGAAAACACGGGCGGAAGGGCAAAGCCCTCCATACTATCTGACGCGCTGGAAGCTCTTATAGGTGCCATATACCTCGACGGCGGTATAGACGAGGCCAGGGCGTTCATTCTCCGCTTTGCGGAGCAGACGCTCACCCAGGTGGTGGACGGCGGGCCGGGTAAGGATCATAAGACAAGCCTGCAGGAATATGTGCAAAAAAAGCATCTGGGCAGCCTTGGGTACCGACTTGTGTCGGCTACCGGGCCGGATCACCAGAAGGAATTCCGCATTCGTGTCTCTCTCAACGATAGGCTGGTGGGAGAGGGCGTAGGCGGCTCCAAGCAGGAGGCCGGTCAGCGCGCCGCAAAAGCAGCATTAAAGCTTTTGCGTGCGGATGAGAAGCAGGCCTCCAACAAGGGTTCCTAAGCAAAATCCTAAAACATTTTGGGAGGGCGCTTGTATGATCAGCAGGTTAAGGGAAATCGAGGACGCCTATACGGAACTGTTCTGTGAGAAGCAGTCCTTTCACGGCAGGGACATTTTCTCGGACAGCACGATACCAGGGATGTATTGCCATAACTTTGTTCTTTTTCAGGACGTAGCCAACCAGGAAGACATCCGGACGTATATTTCCAATTGCCTGCAGGACATGAAAAGCACAGGAAAGGATTTTCTGAAATTTGTATTCCATCCCAATATTCAGGTTCCTCATGAACTTTTAGAATGGGCGGAAAAGCTGGGCTTTGAGATATCCTGTATCAAGTATATGTACATGCCCGTTTCATTGGGTATCGCCCCGGTGGAGGAAGACAGCTGCGCCGTGAGGCGCGCGGAGACGGCGAATGAGATCGATATGGGGCTGGAGTGCGCTGCGAAGTACAGTCCTTCCTCCATCACGGTCGCAAAATTAAAACAAAAGCGGGAAGCATACTTAAACAAATCGCTTCTATTCTATATATGTTATGTAAACGGGTCCCCGGTCGGCTTTTGCGACTGGTTTGAAAAAGAAGGCATCGTTAAATTCGAAGAATTCGTCATTTTGGAAGAGCATCAGGGCAAGGGATACGGCACAAAAATGCTTCAGAAATTGTTGGCGGATGCGGCAATGCAGGGCATCCAATATGCCTATGTCGTTACCGACGCTCAAGGAAAAGAGCATAATCTATACTATAAAACTGGGTTTGATTTTATCGGTGAAGAGACGGAACTTTTCATTATGAAATAATTTGGTTCCTGACGCACGTTTTAACCGACAGACCACAAAGGGAGAGTGTACAAGCATTGCGTTTAGTCAGGCTGGAGTTACATGGCTTCAAGTCCTTTGCGCGTAAAACGGAGCTGCAATTTGATCCGGGCATTACTGCGGTCATCGGCCCCAACGGCAGCGGCAAAAGCAACATTGCAGACGCCGTACGGTGGGTGCTGGGCGAACAGAGCGCCAAGGCTCTTCGCGGAAGCAAGATGGAGGACGTCATATTCAACGGTACGCAGGAGCGAAAGGCCCAGGCATTCTGCGAGGTGGCGCTTACGTTTGATAATTCCGACGCGTCGCTGCCGGTGGATTTTAACGAGGTCACCGTCACCCGCCGCGTGTACCGTTCGGGAGACAGCGAATACGCAATCAACCGCAACAACTGCCGCCTGAAGGATATCAACGAATTGTTCCGGGATACCGGCATCGGCAAAGAGGGCTATTCCATCATCGGCCAGGGCAAGGTTGAAGAAATCCTATCCAATAAATCCGGCGATCGGCGCGCGGCTTTAGAGGAAGCGGCGGGCGTCATGCGTTACCGCGTCCGCAAGGAAGAAGCGGTGCGAAAGCTTGAGAACACCCGCAAAAACCTGGAGCGGCTTGAGGATATCCTCAACGAACTCCAGAGCCAACGGGAACCGCTGCAGGAGCAGGCCGAAAAGGCCCGCATCTATTTAAAGCTGCGCGATGAATTAAAGGCGCTTGAGGTCAACGTGTTCCTGCACCAGTACCAGCGTATGCAGGAGCGCCTGGTTTCAGCAGAGAGCGCTGTGCAGGCAATGCAGGAGGAAAGCGAGCTATTATATGAATCCGAACGTGCGCTTTCTTCGGATACCGTAGTACAGGAAGAGGCTTTGCGTGCCATCGAACAGGCGGCAAGCGCCGCACAGAACGCGCTTATTACTCTGATGTCTGCTATGGAGGCCCATATCGGCGAGGCGGGCGTTTTAAACGAGCGCAAAGAGCATCTGTTAAAGGAGCGGGAACGGTTTCTTGCTTCCGTCGGGGAGAATGAGCGCCGAAAGGAAGGGCGCCTCGCACAACTGGAGCGGCTCAAAAACAACGATACCGCCGGACGGGACATGCTAAAGGAACTCGATGACGAGATTGAGGCGACTGATGCAGAGCTAAAATCCCTGCAGCAGGCCGTTGAGCAACAGGAAAGCACGCTCAACGCCCAGAAGAATAGCATCATCGAATCGTTAAATCGCCTGTCTGACGCAAAGAGTCAGCTTTCCAGAATGGAAGCCATGACGTCAGCGCTCAACCAGCGTCTTGACGTAGTTGCGGGCGAGCAGGAAGCGAACGCGCGGGAACGCGAAGGGCTGGAAAAGGAACTTCAGGACGCGCAGGCGGAGTGGGACGCGCAGCAGCAGAACAAGCGCGCGTTTCTCGCGGAAAAGGACCGTCTCAATCAAGAACTCACCAAGGCACAGGAAGAGAGCCGTCTCTCCAATCAACGCCTGCACGAACTGGAGCAAGGTTGCAATGCCATGCGCTCCCGCTCCAACGTACTTGAAGAAATGGCACGCGCCCATGAAGGGTATTACTCAAGCGTGCGCAACGTATTAAAGGATTGCGAGCGGGATATCGCACTCAGGCGCAGCGTATTGGGTGTGGTGGCGGAGCTCATTTCCGTGCCGCAGAAATATGAAACGGCACTGGAAATGGCGCTTGGCTCGTCGCTGCAAAACATCGTTACCCCCACGCCGGAGGACGCGAAGCGCGTCATAGACCATCTGCGCGCGCGGCAGTACGGCAGGGCGACATTTTTGCCCGTTTCCGCCATGCGGGGACGCTTATTAACCTCTGAGGAGCGGGATACTCTTAAAATGCCGGGTTGCATCGGCATCGCTTCGGAGCTCGTCGGGTTTGAAGAACGGTACCGCAGCGTGGTGGAAAACCTTTTAGGGCGTACCGTGATCGTGGAGAATCTCGATGCCGGTATTGCCATCAACAAGCGCGCCAACTCGGCATTCCGCATCGCGACGCTACAGGGGGATATCATAAACCCCGGCGGCTCCATGACTGGCGGAAGCGTGCAGAAACGGGAATTTAGCCTGTTAGGGCGCGAGCGGGAGTTAAAGGAACTTGAGCGCAGCATAAGCGAAGCGGAAGCTGCCATAAAGGCGCAGGAAGGAAAGCGCGAGCAGGCGGAAGAAGCAGAAGAATCGCTCAAGACAACACTCAAGCAGGCGGAAACTGCCCTGCATGCGCAGGATGTTGAGAGCGCCCGCCACAAGGAAAAGTTGGAGCTGATAGAGCGCGATTTGCGGCAGAATGCCCAAAAGGCCGAGCGCATGGAGCTAGAATGCGGGCAGATACGCGATAACCTTTCGGACATTGAAAAGGAACGCGAAGGCTTGACCTCTGTACAGACGGGCATAGAGGAAGGAAGCGCCGCCACACAGGAGGACGTGCAGCGCTCACAGGCGGAATTAAATCGACTGCGTGCGCGTCAGGAGGAGGTGGCCTCCACCATGACGGAGCGCAAGGTCAGGCGCATGGCGCTTAAAAAGGAAGAGGACGCCGTACTGCTTGAAACCAGGCGTCTGGAGCAGGAACTTTTCGATACCGAGCGAGCCATACAGGAAAACAAGGCCGCTTATGCGAAGACATTGGAGCAGGAGGCGGTATTGGCGCAGCAACTCCAGTCGCTCAACGGAACCATCGCCCAGGAGCAGGCTGCGGTGGACATTAGAAAAGAAGAGCAGCATGCCATGGAGGAAGAGCGCCTGCGTCGCTCACAGACGCTTTCGGATACGCGCGCGCGCAAGGATGAGATCAACACGCGTCTAAGGGAGCTTGAAGAAAAGCGCCACAAGCAGGAGCTGACCAAAAGCCGTACCGAGGTGGAGTTGGAAGCCATGGTACAGCGCATCATGACGGATTATGAGCTGACCTATGAGACCGCACTGCCGCTGCAAACGGAAGGCATAGGCATCACGGCGGCACATGTGCGCATAGACGAACTCAAAAAGGACATCCGCAGTTTGGGCAGCATCAACGTCAACGCTGTGGAGGATTACGAGATATTAAACGAGCGCTATACCACGCTCAACACCCAATGCGAGGATTTGAACCGCGCCGAGCAGGACCTGAACACGCTCATTGGCGAGCTGACTCAGACCATGGAAAAGCAGTTCCTGCGGCAGTTTACGCTGATTCAGCAGAATTTTTCCGCAGTGTTCGAGCAGCTTTTCGGGGGTGGCTACGCGGAGCTGCGGCTTTCCGACCCGAAGGACGTATTGAATTGCGAGATCGATATTATCGCTCAGCCGCCGGGAAAGAAACTGCAGCTTTTGACGCTGCTTTCGGGCGGGGAGAGGGCGCTTACGGCCATCGCGCTGCTGTTTGCCATGCTCAAGCTCAAACCAACGGTATTTTGCATACTGGACGAAATCGAGTCGTCCCTCGACGAAGTCAACGTCACGCGCTTTGCAAACTATTTGCGGGAATACGCGGACGATACGCAGTTTATACTCATCACGCATCGTAAAGGCAGCATGGAGGTATGTAATGCCCTCTATGGCGTTGCGATGGAGGAAAAAGGCGTTTCCAAGATCGTATCCGCCCGTTTCCAGGAAGCGGGTTAAGTCGGGAAAAAGGGAAGGACCAATATGGAACAGAAGACGAGCATATTCGAGCGCCTCAAGCAGGGCTTAAGCAAGACCCGGGACAGCTTTCTTGCCTCCGTGTTTACGGGGTGGGACAGCATCAATAACGATTTTTATGAGGAGCTGGAAGAAGCCCTCATCATGGCGGACGTGGGCGTGGAATTGACCGATCGCCTGCTTGGCGAGTTAAAGGATGCCGTGAAGGAGCATAAGCTCCACAAAACCGCCGAAGCGCGCGTGGTGCTAAAAGGCATACTCGCCTCTCATATGCGCACAGAAGAGCCATTCTTGCCGGATGAGGGCCCTGGCGTGCTGCTTATCGTCGGCGTAAACGGGGTGGGGAAGACGACCTCCATAGGCAAGCTTGCTTCTTATTACAAGCACCAGGGCAAAAAGCCCATGCTGGCGGCGGCGGATACGTTCCGTGCCGCAGCGGCGGAGCAGCTTGGCATATGGGCGGAACGCGCCAAGGTTCCCATGATACGCCACGGGGAGGGGGCGGACCCGGCAGCCGTGGTGTTTGACGCCATCCATTCCTTCAAAGCAAAGGGCTGCGACCTTTTGATCTGCGATACCGCGGGGCGGTTGCATAACAAGAAGAACCTGATGCTTGAGCTGGAAAAAATCCGCCGCGTCATTTCCAGGGAGCTGCCGGACGCGGTTTGCCGTGTGCTTCTTGTGCTGGATGCGACCACGGGGCAGAACGCTATTGCGCAGGCCAAGGCATTCGGGGAAGCCACGGGCCTGACCGATGTGGTGCTCACCAAGCTTGACGGCACCGCCAAAGGCGGTATGGCTGTGGCGGTAAAGGAAATGCTCGGCCTGCCCGTGCGGTTTGTTGGAGTAGGGGAAAAGATTGAGGACCTGCAGCCGTTTGACGCGGAAACGTTCTGCGCGGCGCTGCTGGGGGAATAACAAAATAGCGTCTAGGGGGAAGTATGGGGCGTATTGTGGTGGCGTATCAGACGAAATATGGAACGACAAAGACCTATGCCGAGTGGATTGCGGAGGAAACCGGTGCGGATCTGCTGGAATTTAAGCGTGCCAAGCCGGAGCAGCTGCTAAAATACGATACCATCGTCTACTGCGGCGGGCTCTACGCGGGCGGTATGCTGGGATTTTCCCGCATACGAAAGCAATATTCCATGTTTAGGGAAAAGCGTCTTATCGTTGCCGCAGTGGGTGCAACGCTGCAAAGGGAGAAAGCCATTGAGGATGTGAAGAACGTCAACTTCACACCTGAGATGTGGGAACGTGTACCGATGTTTTTGCTGCGCGGCGGGCTTGATTATAAAAAGATGGGCGTTGTAGACCGTGTGCTGATGGCCCTGTTGGTGGCCTCCATCCGCCGCAAGGATCCCGCCACGTTGGATGTCGATTCAAAAGGCATACTTGGCAGCTATAAAAAAACGGTCAGCTTTGTAAACAGGCGGCATATTGCGCCGGTTGTGGAGGCCATACGGGCGGAATAACAGCTTGCAACGTAAACGGGGTTGTCCAGCCGGACAACCCCGTAAATGTTTGATAAGCTGCTTATTCATCCAAATCCAAATCAAGATCCTCTTCATGCCTGCGCTGCTTTGCAAAACGGCCCTTTTTAGGCTCCTCTTCCACAGGCTCTTCCTCTTCCTGGACTTCTTCTTCTTCTTCTTCTTCAAAGAGATCATCTTCGCGGCGGAAGAGCCATCCGCCACGTTTTTTGCGGGGCTCCGGCTTTTCCTCTTCCGCTTCTTCAGCGGGTACGGGGGCTTGGGGCTCCACGGGTTTGCGCTCGGGCTGCGGCGCAACATGCTTGGGTACTGGCTGGGGTATCGTGGATACTGCGGGCGCCTGCGCGGCTTCCGCCTGCGCTAAGCCAAGTTCATTGCGGTTCTGCGTCACCATGTGGTGGTATTCCAGCAGATAACGCTGTACGTCCGCCAATATCTCATCTGCGTACTGCTTTGCGCCGTTGTAAACGATGTTCGCATTGCGCTCCGCGTGCTGCTGCAGCAATTCTGCCCGGCGTTGCACTTCCAAGGAAACCTTGTCTTCTGCTACGCGCGCTTCGAACTCCTCTTCGGCCAGGCGGCGGATTTTGTCCGCTTCGCGCTGGGCTAGATCCACGATATCCACGGCTTCCTGGTTCGCGTGGTCTAAAAGCGTGTCCGCTTCTATGAGCACACTGTTGGCGCGGCGAATATCCTCAGGTATGGTGACCTTAAGGTCGCCCAACAGATCATACAGTTCATCCACATCCACGACTTTGCGGTTGCCGGAAGAAAATTTCGGGCGTGGCGCGCTCTCCAATACCTGCTCTATCTGGGAAAGTACGGTGAATATCCGCAAGGATTGTTCGTTTTGTGTGCTCATCGCTTTGTCAACCTTTCTATGATAGTGCTCTTGTTCACTGCGGGCACCAGATCGTCAATATTGCCGCCCAGCGCGCAGACTTCGCGTATGACGCTGGAGCTTAGATATGAATGCTCCGGCTCAGCCATGAAGTATACGGTGTCAAGATCAGGCGCCAGCCTGCGGTTCATGGAACTGATTTGAAACTCGTATTCAAAATCCATCACGGCGCGAAGGCCGCGGATGATGTGGCATGCGCCGATTCTGTGCGCGTAATCTACTAGAAGCCCGTCAAAGGAGCCGGAGCTAACATTTGTAAGCCCCTCCGCCTTCACAGCGGCGTCGATAAACGTAAGTCGTTCCTCCAGCGTAAAAAACGGACGCTTTCCAGCGTTTACCAGCACGGACACAACCACGTGGTCCATGAGCGACGCGGCACGCCTAAGAATATCCATATGCCCCTCTGTCAACGGGTCAAAGCTGCCGGGATATACGCCTATCTGCAATCGGAGTCTTCCTTTCCGCCCGTACGGGCTATAAAAAAGCTCAGCCCGGTGTCCCCGTATTTGCGGGTGTCCACACAGGAAAACAGACCTTCTACGGACTTAGGCGGTTCCTCCCACGCGTGTTCCACAACCGCCTGCCCGCCTTGGGCAATAAGACCTTTGGAAAACAAAACTTCAAGCGCCTGCTGCGCGCCAGCACGGTAGGGAGGGTCCAGAAATACAATATCAAAGGGCTTCTTGCCATTTAACCGTTCCAAAGCCGCAAGCGCTTCAGACTGCATTACAGTTGCCTGATCAGAAAACCGAAGCGTTTCAACGTTCTTTCGGATAATTTCGCAACATTCCCGGCTGTGGTCATTGAATACGGCGTAGCTTGCTCCCCGGGAAAGCGCTTCTAGCCCAAGGTTGCCCGAACCCGCGAAAAGGTCCAATACCCTGGCATTGGGCAGTGAAAACTGGAGGATGCCAAAGAGCGATTCCTTGACGCGGTCCAGCGTGGGGCGCGTGGCTTGTCCTTTGGGGGCAAATATCTGTCTCCCGCGCGCGGAACCTGCAATGATGCGCAAACCCGTCCTCCCAATAATTCCAGTTTTTTCGCCTTTTATTGTACCATAAAACGCATGGCGTGCAAATAATGAATACCGTGTTAACAAAAAGAGGATACCCATATTGCTCGGGTATCCTGAAGGGTGGAATAATATATGTAGCGCTTTATCCCCCGTAGCGGCCATACCGCCTTGTTATCGCTGCAAGTTTTAGCGCCAATTCCTTTGTACAGGCATCTGCCTTCATACGCCATTGCCAGTTGCCGCCCACTCGGCCCGGGGTATTCATACGGGAGGAGGGAGGAAGCTCCAAATAATCCTGCATCTGTCCAATGAACAGATCCGCGACCGATCCCATACCTCCGCGGATTAATCCCCAGATTTCGCCTTCCTCAGTATTGAGCCCAAGGTAGGCCTTTGCGTGCGCATATTCCGAAGGCGTAATTTCCGTTAGCCAACCCGAAAGCGTGGCGTTGTCGTGCGTGCCTAGGTAGCAGACGCAATTGCTGGTATAGGTATGGGGCAGGTAATTGCCCGGTTCCCGCTCGTCAAACGCAAACTGCAGCACTTTCATGCCGGGATACCCGGAATGTTTTAAGAGCGCCATGACTTCCGGCGTCAGGTAGCCAAGGTCCTCCGCGATGATAGAAAGCGAAGGAAATCGCCGCTGCATGGCGTCAATGAGCAAGGTTCCCGGACCTTTGTTCCAACAGCCATATTCTGCAGTGCTGTTTCCAAAGGGTACGCTGTAGTAACTGGCAAGCCCGCGAAAATGATCGATGCGGATGACGTCAAACAGGCGCGTTGCCATCTCAATCCGATCCATCCACAGCGCGTAGTGATCGCGCTCCATCGCCGCCCAGTCGTAGAGAGGGTTGCCCCATAATTGACCATGGCTGCTGAAAAAATCAGGCGGCACGCCTGCGACCTCCACGGGTATTCCATCCTGGTCCAGCAAAAAAAATTCCGGCTTGCCCCAGACCTCGGCGGAGTCATAGGCTGCATAGATTGGCAGGTCCCCAATCAAGCGGACGCCTTTTTCCTGCACATAGGAGCGAAATCGTTCCCATTGACGGAAGAAGAGAAATTGAACAAACGTATAGAAATCGACTTTATCATGCAGGAGGTTGCGGTAGGCGGCAAGCGCTTCGGGCTTACGCCGTCGGAGGTCTTCCTCCCACTCAATCCATGCGCGCATGTGAAAGTGCTCTTTGAGTGCCATGAACAGAGCGTAATCGGGCAACCAGCCAGAATTTTCGCTGCAAAACGCGGAAACTTCAGGCCGCAGGGCCGAAAACCCTCGCGTATAGGCGCGGTATAAAAGCTGATAGCGGTGTGCATAGATCGCGCCATAATCCACGCGTTCCACATTCTCTCCCCAGTCACAGGAGGCAACCTCTTCTTTTGTAAGGAGACCGTCTGCAATCAGGAAGTCAAGGTCAATAAAATACGGGTTCCCCGCATACATGGAAAAAGATTGATAGGGGGAATCTCCATAGCCGGTATGCCCAACGGGCAGCATTTGCCAGTAACGCTGTCCGGCTTCTTGTAAGAAATCCGCAAAGTCGTACGCCGCTTTGCCCAAAGTCCCGATGCCGTATGGGGAGGGCAAGGACGTAATATGCATTAAGATCCCGCTGTTGCGTTCCATCCGTTCCACTCCCGTTTATCCTTTTACTGCGCCGGCGATCACACCCTTGATGATGTGCTTCTGGCAGGTCAGGTAAAACACAACGATGGGGATGATTGACAAAACCAGCATTGCCATCATTGCACCCATGTCGATCGAACCATATCCGCCCTTGAGATATTGGATGGCTATGGGGATGGTTCTATGGTCCGAATCGAGTAACAGGTAGGGCAACAAATAATCGTTCCAGATCCACATGGCGTTAAGTATGGCAACCGTCACCGCCGTAGGCTTGAGCATAGGGAATACGATGAGGAAAAACGTGCGGATGGGTCCGCAGCCGTCGATCATGGCGGCTTCCTCAATATCCACGGGGATGGATTTGACAAACCCGCTGAACATGAAGGTGGAAAGCCCGGCCCCGACCCCGAGGTATATCAGGATGATGCCGAACGGATTATCCAGATGCAGCATGTTTGCAAACTTGGACATTGTGAACATTACCATCTGGAAGGGGACGATCATGGAAAACACAAGTGCAAAGTAGATAATCTTTGTATAGGTGCGCTTCACGCGGGTAATGTACCAACCCGCCATGGCGGTAAAGAGCACGATTACTGCTACCGAGCCAATCGTGATAAAAAGAGACCAGCCAAATGCCTGGAAAAAGCCGATTTTTTCAATGCCGCTCAGGTAATTGTCTATCTCAACGAATGTCTTGGCATTGGGCAGGGAAAAAGGATCGTTGCTGATAAACAGCTTTCCCTTGAAGGAGTTTAGAAGCACAATGCAGATGGGCGCTACAAACAGTAGGGAAAGCAAGGTGAGTAGCGTCGTTAATACCGGGTTTCTTTTTTGCGCCGTCTTCATTGCTCCACCTCCCTGCGCCGCGTGAGCTGCAGTTGAATAAACGATATGGCGGCCACCAGCACGAAGAATATCACGGCTTTGGCCTGGCCAACGCCTTCCCAGCCGGTACGCGTGTAGAACGTATTATAAATATCCAACGCGAGCATGGCCGTCTGCTTGGAAGGCGCGCCCGCGGTCAATGCAAGGTTTTGGTCGAAGAGCTTAAAGGAGTTGGTCACAGTCAGGAACGTGCAAATGGTAATCGCGGGCATCACCATGGGTATGGTTACGTTTTTTAATACCGCCCATTTACCTGCACCGTCCACTTTGGCTGCATCGATCAACTCCGTGGGGATGCTTTGAAGCCCAGCGATGTAGATAATCATCATATAGCCGATCAATTGCCAGTTCATTAGCAGCACAAGCCCCCAGAAGCCGTATTCCGGCTTGTAGGTAAGCGTGACTCCAAACTGGTAGAGGATGCCGTTTAAAAGCACCTGCCAGATGTAGCCCAGCACGATGCCGCCGATGAGGTTGGGCATGAAAAACACGGTGCGAAACACGTTCGTGCCGCGAATTCCCTTTGTGAGCAGGGAGGCGAGACCAAAAGCAAGCACGTTGATGGTAATAACGGAAACGATCGCAAATTTTGCAGTAAAGCCAAGGGCGTTTAAGAATTCCTTGTTGTTGGTGAATGCCTTTACATAGTTTTCAATCCCCACCCACTTGGCATTGGTGACGGCCGTAAACTCTGTAAATGAAAGATAAAGCCCCATCAAAAAGGGAATGACAAACGCGATGACAAACGCAAGGAGCGTTGGCAGAAGAAAAAAGGCAACGTGCTTTTGCAGGGACCGTTCCACAGATCCCACCTCCTTGAATTGGAGTATACTGCTCCGCACCTGCGTACGGAGCAGTACGGGTTGTTGACAGGGCATTTTTTAGGGGGTATGGGGGATCGCAATCCCACATGTTTAATCAAATCTGACGACATGCGCGTCAGATTTGCGGAGAAAAGTGCGTACAACGCACTTTTAACCTACAGGAAACCCACTGATAACGTCCTTAGGACGTTATCAGTGGCAAAGGTTAGGAGGCCGCGCGTTCGGACGCCCAGGAGTCGATCACAATCTGGGTCACTTCCGCCCAGGTCTTGTTGCCCTGCGCGTATTCAAGCAGCGCGTCGCCAAAGTAGTTTTTGAACTCCTCGGAGGGGAAGGCTGCAAACGTCCAGGCGACGGAAGTCACGCCGTCTTTTTCCATCCAGGCAAGCACTTCGCGGGCAAGGGGGTCGGTGGGCTTTTCGTCGTCTTCAAACGTGTTGAAGGGGGCGATAAAGCCGAGCTTATCCTTTACAAAGCCCTTGCCGGTTTCACTGGAGAACAGCCATACGAGGAAGTCTATGGATGCCTGCTGTTTTTCGGGGGAAGCCTTACTGTTGATGCACAAATAGTTTTCGGTACCAATGCACAGGCCCTGGTTCTCTTCACCCGCTACGCCGGTGTAGATGGGCAGGAACTTGATGTCCGCGTCGGCTACCGTGTTACCTTCAACGCCCAGGATCTGGGATGCGCCCCAGTTGCCGTTTTGCACCATGGCGCAGCGCCCAAGGGCGAACTCCGCCATTGAGTCGTTGACGGATATGTTGCCTAACAGGCCTTTTTCGGAGACGGAGTTGTTGATATAGAGGTCGAAGATATTGTGGTAGTTTTCGCCGTATTTGAATGTGATTGTATCCGCCGCGAGGCCCGCGAGCACGGTGCTGTCAAACGCGGCGTTATCCTTGAACTCATAGTAGAGTGGCAGGTTTGCAAGGTGGGTCTGCCAGCGCCACTGTTCGCCCGAGAGCAGGGAGGTGGAGGCGAACACGCCCTCAATGCCAAGCTGATCCTTCTTTGCCTGCATATCTTCCACAACAGCCTTGAGCGCCGTAAAGTTCTTGATTTCGTCGATCGACTTTGCTTTTGCGCCTTCCAGGGCGAAATACTTGTTCATGACGGCGTTGTTGTAGATGATGCCGTAGCCTTCTACTACATAAGGAACACCGTAGACGCCTTCGCCGCTTGCAACGGCCAGGCTCTTATCGGAGAGCATGTTGTAAAGTTCGGTTCCCTTCAGATCCAGGCAGTAATCCTTCCAGCTTTCGAAACCGACTGGCCCGTTGATCTGGAATATGGTGGGGGCGTCTGCCTTTGCAATCTCGCTCTTCAGGGTGGCTTCATAGGTGCCCGCGGCAGCCGTTTCCACCTTCAGTTTGACGCCGGTTTCGGCTTCATATGCCGCAGCGATCTCGGTATACACTTCCGCAATTTCGGGTTTGAAGTTGAGGTAGTAGATTTCAACGGGCTCAGCGGGGGCGGGTTCAACTGGCTTTTCCGTCGGCTCCTGGGCGGGAGCGGGCGCTTGAGTCGCTGAGGAGGGCTGGGTTGTGGTGGCGCAGCCAATCAGGGTAGTGGCGCATAGTAAAAGGACGAGCAGGAACGCAAGTGTCTTCTTCATTGATTACACCTCTTTCATGTTATTGATTGGCCTTATTTATGCGGACACGGCCGCAAATTAAAAAGCAAATTGGGGAGCGGGGTGCGGTTCTGAGGTTAAGGAACAGAAATGAATTGGACCGAGCCGCCCTCGCGCAGTGTGGTGGAGAGTACCACGTGGCGGTTAGAACCTTTTTCTTCAATTAAGTCAATGAGTATGCCAGCGCTTTCCCTTGCCATTTCATCGGCAGGCTGTTCCAGCGTGGTGAGAGTTGGTACGGTATATTTACTTAGCTCCAGACCATCTATGGCGATAACGGAGCAATCGGCAGGCACGCTTAGCCCGTGATCCGTAATGGCCTTGATGGCGGCGATCGCCATGGCGTCCGCAATGGTGAACACGGCGGTAAAGTCAACGCCTTTGTTGAGCAGGTGCTGCATGCCAAGGTAGGCGTCTTCCATATCAAAGCTGCCGGTGCATTCCACCAATTCTTCGTCATAGGGGAGGCCATAGTCCATAAGCGCTTGCTTATAGCCGGAAAAGCGGAGCTCGCTGATGGAGGTATCGCCATCCCTCGCAATGAGCGCCGCAATGCGCCTGTGCCCGCAGGCGGCAAGATGCTTTACGGCATGATACGCCTCTTTTTTATCATCCACCGCTACGGACGAATAACTGCTAGTATCTAAAGATCCAAACGTATTGGTATAGCTGCAGCATACGAAGGGTATGTTCAGGCGCGCCGTATCCTGCGGGGAATAATTGAACCGGCCGCCTAGGAGCAGAATACCCAGGAGGCGGCGTTCGGTAGCAAGCGAGCAGGCGGTTTTGATTTCATCATCGTCGGAATTGATCTGATGCAGCACCACGGAGTAACCGCGCTTGTGGATTTCCTGTTCCACACCCTTTATGACCCTAGTAAAGAAGGGGTTGGAAACCCCGCGCACAACAAGGGCAATGGTATCGGAACTGGTGCAAACGAGGTTGCGCGCGCTGTTGTTGGGGATATACCCGCATTGTTCAATCACTTCCGTAATGCGTTTGCGGACTTCATCGCTGACGTCCTGATGGTTGTTGAGTACGCGCGAAACGGTGCTCACGCTCACATTGCACATGCGGGCAATATCCTTGATGGTGTTTTGCTTCACGACGATTTCTTCCTTTTACTTGTTGTTTCATATGAACAAAAGGAACGGGTAAATGCTAGCTTTGACAATGGGGGAAATGATCGGAAATTGACTGGAAACGTTACTGGAAACGTTACCGGAACTTGTAGATTTATTATATCGCTTGAACAAGCTGCCTGTCAATACAATTTATGGTTATATTGAGAGGCAAGCCTGACTTTGCAAATATGTACAAATTATAAAAGTTATAGGGTATGGGATACACGAATTTTTCCATACGCTTGCAAACAGCTCACGTATTCGCAATAATAGATGCGGGAGGATATATTGATGCTTTTATTGAAAAACGGATTGGTTTTGAGTATGGCAGGCCCCGCCTTTACGGGGGACGTATTGCTAAAAGACGGTAAAATTGCCGCCGTTGGAGAACATATCAGCGCCGAGGGTGCCGAAGTTGTAGATTGCACGAGAAACTATGTGCTGCCCGGTTTTGTGGATGCCCATTGCCATATCGGCATGTGGGAGGATGGCATGGGAGACGAGGGTGCGGACGGCAACGAAAACTCCGACCCGATCACCCCGCAGATGCGGGCGATCGACGGCATAAACCCGTTTGACCCCTGCTTCAAGGAAGCGCGCGTTGCGGGCGTCACCACCGTAGTAACGGGTCCCGGCAGCGCCAATGTCATAGGCGGACAATTCGCTGCATTGAAGACATATGGCCGTTATATTGAGGATATGCTTATTCAGGACCCCATCGCCATGAAGGCTGCGTTCGGCGAAAACCCGAAGCGCGTGTATACGGAGCAGAAGGAAGCACCCTATACGCGCATGGCCATCGCCGCCCTGTTCCGCGGGGCCATGGTGGAGGCGCAGGAATATGAGCGCAAGCTCAAACTTGGCGAAGAGGACGCAGATAAACTGCCCGACAGAGATTTGGGGATTGAGGCACTGCTGCCTGTTCTGCGTGGGGAAATCCGTCTAAAAATGCACGCTCACCGCGCGGACGATATTTTGACGGCGCTGCGTTTGGCCAAAGAATTCAATCTTTCCGTCACGTTGGACCACTGCACGGAAGGGCACTTGATACTGGACATACTAAAAGAGCAGACTGAGGCGCTGGGTGCTGGCATCATATTGGGGCCGCTGTTTTCCGACCGTTCCAAGATCGAACTTAAGAACATGACATTCCGCGCTCCTAAACTGATGTACGAAGCGGGCATTCCCTTCGCGCTGATGACGGACCACCCGGTGATCCCCATACAGCATCTTCCTGTCTGTGCAGCGCTCTGCGTGCGCGAAGGGTTGGATGTGGACGAAGCTTTGCGCGCCATCACAATCAACGCGGCGAAAGTCGTCGGCTTGGGTGAACGCGTGGGGAGTTTGGAAGTGGGCAAGGAAGCGGACGTCGCCATATTCGACGGGCATCCGCTGGATATCAGGAGCCATTGCCTGCGCACCATAATCAACGGCAAGACTGTGCATCTGTTGGATGCGTAAGCGGGGGAGGGCATATGCTTCGACCTACACATACCATAATCGACCTCGACGCCCTCAGGCATAACATATCTGCGTTGCGCGAACATGTGGGCAGGGAAACGAAATTCATGGCTGTGGTAAAGGCCAACGCCTATGGCCACGGCATTGTGGAAACATCGCTTGCGGCCCAGTACGCCGGGGTGGAGTATCTGGGCGTATCCATCCCTGAGGAAGGCATGCGGATACGGGATGCGGGTGTTGTTGCCAACATACTCATACTGGGCGGAATGCTCCCTGAATCCGCCGAGCTTGTCGTAACCTACGACCTGATTCCCACCGTATACAGTCTGGCGCTGCTTGATGCGCTGCAGCAGGAGGCCGAAAAGCATAATACCGTCTGCCGCATCCACATTAAAGCGGATACGGGCATGAACCGCATCGGCGTGAAGACCGTGAAAGAGTTCAGGGAATTGTTGGGGAAAGCGCTTGCGTACCCCAACATAAAGGTGGAAGGGCTGTTCACGCATTTTGCGGTGAGCGAAATCGAAGACAAAAGCTTTACCTTGGAGCAAGGGAAACGGTTTCTGGAATTTATCGATGCTGCCCGTGAGATGGGTATATCCCCGCTGCTACACGCAAGCAACAGCGGGGCGCTGCTTGATCTCCCCGAAGAATTGAAATTCGATATTGTGCGCGCAGGTATCGCCATGTACGGCTATCATCCCGATCCTCGCTGCGGTGAAACAGTGGACCTTAAGCCCGTGCTTACATGGAAAACAGCGATTACCCATATTAAGGAGATCCAGCCCGGGGATACCGTCAGCTATGGGCGGCGCTATACGGCAACAGAACCACGCATGATCGCGACGCTGCCGGTGGGGTATGGGGATGGGTACAAGCGCTGCCTTTCCAACAAGGCGTTCGTGCTTATTCACGGCAGGCGCGTACCGGTTGTAGGAACGGTCTGCATGGACCAATGCATGGTGGACGTGACAGGAATTGAGGGCGTCAAGGTAGGAGACGAGGCGGTGCTCCTTGGCCGCCAGGGGGACGCGTGTTTTGATGCGAACGAAATGGCTGAACTCGCGGATACCATCAGTTGGGAGATATTGCTTTGCATCAGCGACAGGGTGCCGCGCGTCCATACGGGTGGCTACCGGGGAATAAACGAGTCATAAAAGGAAAAGGGGAACATTATGCGCCAGGTGCTCACCCCCGCGCAGATGCGCAACATGGAAGCGCAGATGATGGAACGTTACCGCATTCCATGCCTTGTGCTTATGGAGCACGCGGCGGCGGGGGTGGCGAAGGCCGTACTGCGCCTGCTTCCGGAGAATGGCCGGGTATTGGCCGTATGCGGGGGAGGAAACAACGGCGGGGACGGATTTTCCGCACTGCGGCAGCTCCATACGCTCGGGGTCAAGTCAGCGGGCGTGCTGCTTGTTCCACCGCAAAGCTTAAAGGGCGACGCGCTGCTGCAATACGAGATGGCAATCGCCTGTGGCATTCCAATACTGGATGCTTCGGATGGGGTGGAGTTCCCGCTTGACGCCGAACTCCTGATCGACGCACTGTTTGGAACCGGGCTCAATCGCGATGTGGAAGGCATATTAGCCTGTGCGATTGAGCGGATGAACGCATCCGGCGTTCCGGTGGTTTCAGTGGATATTCCTTCCGGAATAGACGGCGAAACCGGCCTTGTGCTGGGTCAAGCTGTGCGGGCGAACATCACTGTGACGTTCCAACACAAAAAGCTTGGACACCTGCTCTTTCCCGGCCGCTCCTACGCCGGGGAGGTAGTAGAGGTTCCCATCGGCCCGGCGGTTGCCATGCCGGAAGCCGCGTTTACTCTGGAGGAAGCAGATGTTCGCCGCTTGCTGCCCCCGCGCCAGCAGGATAGCCACAAGGGCCAGAACGGGCGGGCGCTGTTGATTGCAGGCAGCAAGAATTACGCGGGGGCCGCGCTGCTTGCCACCAATTCCGCGCTGCGTGGCGGATGTGGGCTGTTGCATGTGGCGGTGCCAAAAGGCATTCACTATATGTTTGCGCAGTGCCCGGGAGCGATCTGTCATCCCGTTGGAAATGGCGAAGAATGGACAAACGACGCTGCGGCGGAAGCCGCGGCGCTCATTGAAAAAGTGGACGCGCTTGCCATAGGCCCCGGTTTGGGTGGGGGAGAGGGCATAGTACCGCTTTTAAGGGAACTGCTATACTCTAAAAAACCGCTTGTGATCGACGCGGACGGATTGAACGCCATATCAAAAAACCGGGAACTGTTCTCCCTTCTGCATCCGAAAGTCATACTTACCCCGCATCCGGTGGAAATGGCCCGTTTGGTGCAGGGTAACGTGGAGGATGTACTGCGCGCTCCCGTAGAGACCGCAAAACAAGCCGCAAAAAGCTGGGGCTGTACGGTGCTATTAAAGGGTGCGACCAGCGTCATTTCAAACGATGGGCACGTATGCCTGAACATTACCGGAAACTCCGGCCTTGCGAAGGGCGGCAGCGGCGACGTATTAACTGGCATCGCGGTTGCGCTGCTTTTACAAGGGCTTTCCCCGTATGACGCCGCCTGCGTGGGGGCATATCTGCTGGGCAGTACGGCAGAAAAAGCGTATCATCTGCTGCAGACACGCATGCTGCTTTCCGCGGACGTCATCGACACGCTGGGCGTGGAATAAGGCTGATTGAAGTAGAATGATGCGCGTTGCGTTTCATAAGGCTGTACCGGATGAGTTGCTGCAATTGCTGTGATCGCTGTGCGCCACGCGGGCAAGTGGGCAGGGAGGGAACCGACCTACGGCATGCTCTACGCCGGCGGATATGAAGATATTCGGCCAACTGCCCGATATGAGATGGCGAGCATATGCTGTATGGATACCTTGCCACGGTGGACGTACCCGGAGATACAGCCCAAGCTGCCGAACGGGCGAAATTTTTTTATCGCAAAATATTCCGAATTCTGAAATGGGGCAGAGTTATGCAAGAAAAAGAAGTCCTGTTTGTGCTGCTTGACCAGTTTTCGGACTGGGAGGCCGCCCCTTTGGCCTCGGTTCTCAACGAGCTTAGCCCCGGCCGCGTCAAGACCATGGCGCCCACAAAAGAGCCGATTTTCTCCAAAGGCGGCTTTTGCGTGCTGCCGGATTATGAGTTTGCGTCCTATTCCGGCGAGTTTGACGCGCTCATTTTGATTGGCAGCAGGGCCTGGAGGAAGGAAGGCTCAAAAGTGGCCCTCCCATTTGTGCAACAGGCGGTGAAGCGCGGCAAAGTATTGGGCGCGATCTGTGGCGCAACGGTGTTTTTAGGCATGAACGGGTTTCTGAATGAGGCGTCGCATACAAGCAATTCGCTTGAAGACCTTCGGGCAGCTTCGGGAGAACGCTATACCGGCCAAAGCCGCTATTTAGCGCAGCAGGCTGTGCGGGATAATACGCTCATTACGGCCAACGGTTCCGCATTTCTTGAGTTTGCCCGGGAAGTGCTGCTTTCCCTCAATGCAGCTCCGGTGGAGGAAATTGAGGAATGGTACCGGCTGCTCAAACTGGGACAGTACGAGGCGCAAAAGGTTGGGGAGTAGCGGTATCTTTTTTATAGAACGAACGAAAAGCACCTTTGCGGTGCTTTTTTTAAACCAATGGAGGATTCAGTTAAAATTATGTGGGTTACAAAGACCAGGACATCTCAACTCTATATTTTGATAAGATCTCGGTCAGTATTTTCCTGTTCTCCGCACCCATAAGACACATATTTTCAATACTGTCGCCTTCAGAAACGCCAATTTGAACGGTATCACAAGAGTCTCCGGCAGGTCAGAGTATCACTCGCTCGTTCTTACCTATAAAAGTAAACTTATATACATAGAAGCCGCAATTGCCACTTCCGCGCTTTGGCGTTTCCGTAAAAGACTTTACGATACCTTCCACATCT
>JAEYSE010000068.1 GCA_023435025.1 Bacillota bacterium | reverse complement strand
GGCGTAAGCCATTCTTTGTTCCGTTTCTTGTTACGCGCATGCAGGCCGAAGATTCCGTCTTTGGCCTGTTTTTTTGCATGGACAACGAAAGGAGCACCTTATGACGCAAACGCAAAACTGGAAACGATCGTTTTTTACCATATGGGTTGGGCAGGCTGTCTCGATCATTACCAGCGCCATCGTGCAGATGGCATTCATATTTTATCTCACTCAGATGACGAACTCCGCGCTGATCCTCTCTCTTGCTTCTTTGGCCGGGTTTTTGCCGTATGCATTGCTTGGCCCTTTGATTGGGGTATGGGTGGACCGGTACGACCGCAAGCGTATCATGATCGGTGCCGACCTCATGATCGCGCTGTGCAGCGCGGGGTTTGCCGGAATTGCCTACTACATGGACCCGCCCGGCACTGAGTGCGGTGACGCCGCTGTTGGTTCCCGAGGATCAGCTGACCCGCTGCGCTGGCTACAGCCAGGCGCTGCAATCCGTCAGCTATATCATAAGCCCCGCCATAGCGGCGCTGCTGTACGCTACCTGGAGCCTGACCGCTTTAATGTCGCTTGATGTGGCAGGCGCGCTGATCGCCTGCGCGACCGTCGCCCGAGTATCCATTCCTAAACTGAAAAAGGAGATTCAGGCTACTCATTTCTTTGCGGAGCTGAAGGAGGGATTTCTGGCGCTTCGCAAAGAGCGCGGACTGTTTGCGCTGCTGCTGGTAGGCGCTGTGTACATGTTGATTTATATGCCCATCAACGCGCTGTACCCGCTGATGAGCATGCGCTACTTTAACGGTACGCCCGCACATGTTTCGGCCACAGAAATCGCCTATGCGGCGGGGATGCTCTTAGGTTCGCTGGCACTGGGCGCGTTGCATGTGAAGCGCCGGGTCAACTGGATATCTGCCTCCATCGCGCTCATGGGTATCGCGCTTATTGTATCCGGGCTCTTGCCTCCCACGGGATTTATAGCGTTTGTACTGTGCTGCATCGTGATGGGGCTTTCTGTGCCCTTTTACAGCGGCATACAGACGGCGCTGTTCCAGGAACGCATTCCGCCGGAGTACTTGGGCCGCGTGTTCTCGCTCACCGGGAGCGTGATATCTTTGGCAATGCCGCTTGGGCTTGCGCTGAGCGGCGCGTTTTCAGATGGCGTCGGCGTGACGCGCTGGTTCTTCCTTTCCGGCGTCGCGGTGGTGCTGACCGCGCTTTTGTGCGGCGGCATCCCATCCATACGCGCGCTTAACCGCGTACACACGCAGGAAGAACTGACTGAATAATACAGGGGCGCGGCATTTGCCGCGCCTCCAATTTAAAAAGAGCGTATAAAGCAATTCATGCTCTTTTTACTTCTTAAAACACGCGCTATGTGGTATTATGGTGAAGTACATGCTGGGAAAAAGAAAGAGGTGACGGCATGCAGACCGCAAAAGCAAAACACATGACCGGCTCTACCATATGGCGGCGGGGTATCTGGTTTTTTATGCGCACCATTCTGCTGATTGCGCTGCTGGCCGCATTGGGTTATGGAGCGTTTTCTACGGCCATGAACGCTTCGAATTTGTATATCCTTTCCGTAGAGGGCCTGCAGCTGCGCGCCGCCTGCATATTGCAGGAGGGCAACCAGGCCATGCTTACGGAATATTTTACGCAGAAGTTCTTAGAAAACGATCCAATGCTATTTAGCGGCGTATACGAGCCGTATACTGTAACCGGGTATGATTATCGTGTGGAAGTGGAAAAAGTCTCCGTACTGCCGTGGTCTGAAACCGCGACGGTTACGGTGGTGGACCGCATGGTGAATTTGGCGGGCAAATGGAATGAACAGCAGGCGGAGCAGGAAGCAGCCGCGCAGGAGGGAACTGCCGTACTGCCAAAGTGGGAGGAAGCGCGTTACCTTGTGCGCTTCCGCAACCAGGATGGCCGCTGGCATATTTACCAGATGCAGCTTCTTGAGGCGGCGCCCTCTTTGGCACCCAAGCCCACGCCGGACCTCCGGATGACGCCGCTGCCCATGGCCACGCCTACGCCGCTGCCCATGGCCACGCCTACGCCCACTCCCAAAGAAACAGAGACTCCATGATGAAAAATGCTCCTTATACCGGCTTTCCCGTCGCTTTAGCCCCCATGGCTGGCGTTACGGATATGCCGTTTCGTATTCTGTGCCGCGAGCTGGGCTGCGACCTGACATTCACCGAGATGGTGAGCGCGAAGGGCCTTCTATACGGCAATGAAAACACCGGAAAGCTTCTTGAGACCGCGCCCATAGAGGAGCCCTGCGGGTTCCAGATATTCGGCTCCGAGCCTGCTATTATGGCGGATGTCGCGCGGCGGCTGGAGGAAGACTACGCGGGTAAAGTCGCGCTCATCGATATCAATATGGGCTGCCCTGCACATAAGATCGTTGGCAATGGGGAGGGCAGCGCGCTGATGCGCGATATCAGGCTTGCTTCAAAAATCATAACGGCGGTAGCCAACGCCGTGAAGCTCCCCGTAACGGTCAAATTCCGCAAGGGCTGGGATGAAGCGAGCGTCAACGCCTTGGAGTTCGCCCGCATGGCGGAACAAAGTGGTGCATCCGCGCTTTGCGTGCACGGAAGGACGCGCGCGCAGGGGTATAGCGGCAGGGCGGATTGGGGCATCATAGCGAGGGTCAAAGCGGCAGTCGGCATCCCGGTGCTGGGCAATGGGGACATCTACTCCGCCAAGGATATGCTCAATATGCGCGCAGAGACTGGCTGCGATGGCGTACTGATCGCCCGGGGGGCGATGGGTAATCCATGGATATTCAAAGCCTGTAAGGCTGCGCTTTCCGGCGCGCAGGAAGAGCCTCCTTCGCTTGAGGCGCGTATATCGCTCGCTATCCGCCACGCGGGGATGCAGCAGGACTACCATGGCACGCATGGCGTGGTAGAAATGCGTAAGCATATCGCCTGGTATCTATGTGGCCTGCCGCACGCGGCACAGCTTCGCGCAAGGGTGAACGCCTGTCAGACGCTCGCGGAATTAACCGATATGCTACTTGCGTATCTGAGCGCGCACACGCGATCGGAGTGACAGGAAATAAAAGTATGGAACCGAGCTTGTCCTGCTGGCGTTTATCTTGACAAGGGCGAGGGTGGCTTCTATAATGGTTAGGACTATCGGCATGGATGGCTTTGGTTCGTGTACGCGCTTATGCGCGTAGGTTGAGACCGATATTGAAAACGAAGTAGGAGGCAAGCGCATGGCAGAAGTCAGGCTCACGCCGGGTGGCATCAAGGAATACGAAGAAAAGCTGGAATACCTGAAAACAACGCGCAGAATGGAGATCGCCGAACTGATCAAGATCGCGCGTTCTTTTGGCGATCTGAGCGAGAATGCGGAATATGACGCCGCGAAAAACGAACAGGCGAAAAACGAATACGACATCCTGCAGCTTGAAAACATGCTGCGCAATGCGATCATCATAGACGAGGACTCGTTGGATACCGAAACCGTAAACGTGGGCGCGGTCGTTACGCTCAAAAACGATGAGGTTAACATCGAGCGGGATTTCCATATTGTCGGCTCCGCAGAGGCGGATCCTGAAAAAGGGCGCATCTCCAACGAATCCCCTGTCGGCATGGCCATTCTCGGCCATAAACAGGGTGACGTCGTGGACGTGCAGACGCCGGGCGGCACCATGCGCTGGCGGATATTGGCCATAAAGAAGCAGTAACCCCAAGAGAGGAACGATAAAAATGGAACAGTTTGACCCCACCGTACAGGGGGACCAGGTATCGGACGAGCTACGGGAGCAGGAACTTAGTGAACTGCTCCAAATCAGAAGGGACAAGCTTTCGGCGCTGCAGGCCGCGGGCAACGATCCCTTTACCATCGTGACGTATGAGCAGACGCACCACAGCAATGAAATTCTCAATGGTTATGAAACATTGGAAGGCCAGACGGTGCGCATCGCCGGGCGCATGATGTCCAAGCGCATCATGGGCAAGGCCAGCTTCCTGCACTTACTAGACGCCAAGGGCGGCATCCAGGTGTATGTTCGCCGCGATGATATCGGCGAAGAAGCGTATCAGGACTTTAAGTCCATGGATATCGGGGATATTTTAGGCATTGAGGGAACCGTATTCAAGACCCGCACGGAGGAAATTTCCGTGCATGCAGTAAGCCTCACGCTGCTTTCTAAGTCGCTTCGGCCGCTGCCTGAAAAGTTCCACGGCTTAAAGGACCCGGAGTTAAGGTACCGCCAGCGGTACGTGGACCTCATTGTCAATCCCGAAGTGCGCGAGACGTTTGTAAAGCGAAGCCGCATCATATCCGCAATACGCCGCAGGCTGGACGATCAGGGCTTTCTGGAAGTGGAAACGCCGGTATTGAACACCATACCCGGCGGCGCGAATGCGCGGCCCTTCATTACGCACCATAACACGCTGGATATCGATATGTACCTGCGAATCGCCACCGAGCTTCCATTGAAGGAATGCATTGTGGGCGGCCTGGAGCGCGTATACGAGATCGGGCGGATATTCCGCAACGAGGGGATGGATTACAAGCACAACCCCGAATTTACAACGCTTGAGCTTTACCAGGCCTATACGGATTATAACGGCATGATGGCGCTGGTGGAGGATCTCATTTCCCACTGTGCGCAAACGGTGCTGGGGACCACCAAAATCGTCTATCAGGGCACGGAAATCGATTTGACGCCCCCATTCCGCCGCCTGACCATGAACGATGCCGTAAAGACCTATACGGGCGCGGACTTTTATGCCTGTGAAACGGACGAGGAGGCGCGCGCTTTGGCGAAAAGCATCGGCCTTGCGTTCACGGACAAGACCATCACGCGCGGCAAGCTTTTAAATGAAGCCTTTGAAGCGTTCGTGGAGGAAAAACTTATACAGCCGACTTTCATACTCGACTATCCCGTCGAGGTTTCCCCGCTCACCAAGCGTAAGCCCTCGCTTCCGTTTGTGACGGAGCGCTTTGAGCTGTTTATTAACGCCTGCGAGTACGCGAACGCCTACTCGGAGTTGAACGATCCCATCGATCAGCGCGGCCGCTTTATGCAGCAGCTTTCGGAACGGGAAAAGGGCGACGACGAAGCCATGATGATCGATGAGGACTTTTGCCTCTCGCTCGAATATGGCATGCCGCCTACAGGAGGCATCGGCGTGGGCATAGACCGTCTTGTCATGCTGCTGACCGATTCCAATTCCATCCGCGACGTTCTGCTGTTTCCCACAATGAAGCCGCGCCGCTGAACAAATCTGCTCCCTGTTTCTGGAAGGGGGAGTTAACAGTTTATTTACTTTGTGAATGGCGTAAACTGCGGTATCATGGAACTGGTAAACCACAATAGTGTTAAGTGAAGGGGTTCACAAAATGAAAAAAGTAATTTCTTTGCTGCTGCTGCTATCCTTCCTCGTAACAGCCGTAGCTTGCGCAAAACCGGAGGAAACCGACGCGATCGACTTTGGCGCTAACACAACTCCGGGCGCCACACTTGCCCCGGGTGAAACACCGGCACCCGGCTTTACGCTGGCCCCGGACGGAACGGTTGTACCCGACGCTACGTTGGCTCCGGGCGTCACGCCCGACCCCAACGCTACGCCTGCTCCCGGTACTTCTGCAACACCTGGCGCTTCCGTATCCCCCGGCGCTTCCGTATCCCCCGGCGCTTCTACTTCGCCCTTACCCTCTTCCGGCCCTGCGCCCAAGAACTACAGTGAGGCAAGGAAGATTAACAGCGACGTCGTGGGATGGATCAAGGTGCCTGGCACCAACATCGATTATCCCATACTGTATGATAAGTCCGGCAAATTCTTCTACAACAGCCATGACATCTACAAGAAGAGTACCGGAGATCCCGGCGCAGGCACTATTTACACCTATTATGGCGATATAACGCGTAACATCACCATCACCGGCCACAACATGCGCCAGGCCGGCAATA
The DNA here is from genome assembly GCA_023435025.1 of Bacillota bacterium. GTDB lineage: Bacteria > Bacillota > Clostridia > Christensenellales > CAG-138 > JAEYLA01. The sequence goes on along the minus strand of JAEYSE010000068.1, from coordinate 12,358 downwards.
TGTTCCATGAACTGCACAAGCTGCAGAACAATAAGTCATCCCTGACAACAAAGTCCAACCGTACATTTTCCATTACGCTGCAGGGTTTTGGCGCATGGAACAAAGAGGCGCAGTCCAAGTGGGAAGTATTCGCCCTCTATGAAACCAAGGACAGCGAACCCTCCAGCACGATTAGGTACAACACGAAGCATCTGAGCTCCAAAGATGGCTCCAACAGGCAGGAGATCGAGGAATGGATCGCCAAGCAGAAGAGCCGCTCCGAGATCAATCTGGATGTGAGCGTTTCCCCGGATGACATCCTCATGACGCTGGTGACCTGCGGCGACAACTATGATTATGGTGAAGCGCAGTCCCGCCTGTATTTCTTCCTTAAAGCAGTAGGCTGATAAGACATTGCATTTGCGGCCGGTCATTTTGACCGGCCGTTTTTTATATGCTAAGATGTCTATATACATAAATTTGGCTGTTGATGAAACCGAATGAGGCGCTGTTGCGTTTACTAGAATAGAACGACAATGAAAATATGGAGGGATGAACATGAAGAAAAGATGGCTGGCCGCATTGCTCGTTGTTATCCTGCTCATCGGTGCAGGATGTGCCGCACCAAACGGACTTAAAACTGAGTCTGCCGCTCCTCAAGCCCCGGCGATGCCCGCGCCGGCTGCGGAAGCGCCCGAATTTGCGGCGGACGACAAAGCCAAGGCAGACCGCGGCGGGTGGACCGGCGGCAGCGGAGAACTGGGGGGGGGAAGCCCCGCCGCAACGCAAGCTCCCAGCGAAACGGAGGAGCAGAACTATGGCGGGCACAAGATCATCAAGACCGCCAGCATGGGGCTTGAAACCCGGGAATTTGAAATTGACCTCAATTACATCAAGCAGAAGGCCGTGGACATGGGCGGATACATCGCAAGCTCCTATGTGACTGGCCGCAAGCCCGAAAACTACGGAGATCCCGGCCGCTACGCCAACCTCTCTTTGCGCATCCCCCAGCAGCGGATGGAGGCCTTCTTAGCCGAAGCCCGTGGCGTTGCGACCGTGACCTATGAAAACAGCGGCGGCGAGGATATTACCTCCGCATACTTCGATACCGAATCCCGCCTGAAGATTTACGAGACACAGCGGGACAGGATCATGGCTCTATTAGCGAAGGCGGAGACAATGGAGGATATCATATCGCTTGAAACCGAGCTTTCCCGCCTGACGTATGAAATTGAGAACTTGACCACGCAGCTTAAACGCTGGGACGACCTGGTGAACTTCTCCACCGTGAGCATCGATATCAACGAAATTCCGCCCGCAATGGCCGTTGCGAGTGACGACACCATCGGCACCCGCATTACGGAAGGGTTCAATAGTACGTTGAGCGGCCTGGCGGTGTTCTTTGAAAACCTGCTCGTGTTTATTATCGCCGCTTCTCCGGCGCTGCTACTCATCGCGCTGATCGTAGTCGTGATTATTCTGAGCGTGCGCGGACATCGCAGAAAGAAAGCGAAGAAGCTTGCAAATGCGCCCGCGCCCCAGCCCCCGTATCAGTCCGGCTATCAGACTGTTCCGCCCAAGAAGGACGACGAACAGAAATAACAATCCCTGCATACAAGCGGCCCGCGAGAAATCGCGGGCCGTACTGCTTTGGTAAGAGTTGCTCTAAACCAAAAGGATTGCTACTTCTCCGTTTCTATCGTATATCCGTCTCCATCAAGCGCGATATGGATGGTGCCCTGTGTATCGGTACGGTAGAGGGGAATATCACGGTTTTTTAATTCCGTCACAACTTCTTTGTGCGGGTGGCCGTAGTCGTTGTCTTTGCCCAGGCTGACTACGGCGATATCGGGATCCACCGCGTCTAAAAAAGCGTCCGAAGAGGAGGAGGAGGAGCCGTGATGGCCGAGCTTTAGTATGGTTGCGCGGAAGTATTCTTCGGGCAACGCTTTTAAGGCAGCCTTTTCGGCAAAACTCTCCGCGTCCCCGGTCAAAAGTATGGAAGTAGCGCCGTATCGCACATGCAATATTACGCTCGAGTCGTTTAAATTCTCATATTCAACGCCGGGCAGCGGGGAGAGGATGTTTACTTCCACGTCTTCATCCCATTTGATCGCGGATGTCTTGCCTCCCACGGCCTGTTTGACGTTGATATTATGCTCCGTGAGCGCGTCCAGCAGGTTTTCAAACATCCGAGTCTGGTTCTGCGCGTCCGGCATGTAGTAAGCGCCTATCTTATAATGCGTCACGATTTTTTCCATCGCGCCGATATGATCCGCGTGCGGGTGGGTGCCGACAACCACGTCTAGCTGCTTGACCGCCTGGTTCTGTAAGAACGTATCAATACTTTCATACATGCCGCTTTCGCTTGCGTCCACCAGCATGGTTTTTCCAGAAGGGCTTCTTAAAAATATGCTGTCACCCTGCCCGACGTCCAACACATAAACATCCAGCGTCTCGCCGCTTGGTAGGGCGGGTGCAGGGGTGTTTGTAGCCGTGGGGGCGTCAATAGGCAGGATTTCAATGGGATCCTCCATGAACGCGTTGATTGTCAGCAACAGCGCCAGGAAAAGCAGCAGGGAAAGCATGCTGCGCGCACGTTTGCTCAGTTTACCCTTTGATTTTGCCATATATAGGTTGCTCCTCCAAGATAAGCACAATATCTAGTGTCTATTATATACTGGACTCTTCCGATGTGCAAAGCGAAAAGGGATTGGAAAATTTGCGTAGTTTGCCGAAACAGAAAAAAGCACGCAGTTTGCGTGCTTCTTGGTGGAATGGGTTCTTTAGGTCGTTACGTCATCACCATTCAAACCTTAAACTGATGTCCATGGCCCGCGCGGAGTGGGTGAGCGCGCCTATGGATATGATATCCACGCCGGTTTTCGCCACCTCGCTTAGATCCCGCTCGCCCATATTGCCGGATGCTTCCGTAAGCGCGCGGCCGTTTACCCTGCGTACGGCTTCCGCCATGTCTGCAAGCGACATGTTGTCCAGCATGATGGTATCCGCCTTCGATTCTAAAGCTTCCTCCAGCTGCTCGAAATTCTCCACTTCCACTTCGATTTTTAAAAGATGATGTGCGTGCGTGCGCGCGTTTTTTATGGCCTGCGTAATGCCGCCTGCCGCGCGAATGTGGTTATCTTTAATCAGCACGCCGTCATATAGACCCGTGCGGTGATTCGCGCCGCCGCCCATGCGCACGGCATACTTCTCAAGCCCCCGCATGCCGGGCGTGGTCTTGCGGGTGTCCACGATAGCGGCGTTTGTGCCTTGTACCCGCCGCACCGCTTCGCGCGTTTTTGTGGCGACGCCGGAAAGCCGCTGCAAGAGGTTCAATGCTGTGCGCTCGCCGGTTAAAATGCCGCGCGCAGGGCCCTCTATTGTGGCAATGATATCACCTTTTTGCACCTCGTCCCCATCGGACTTTAAGGTTGTCACAATGATGCGCTCGTCGATCAGCGCGAATACGCGGATAAGCGCGGGGAGGCCGCAGACGGTCAACGGCTCCTTCGCTATGAACTTCCCGCGGCTCGTGTTCTCTTCGGGAACGGTCGAAAGCGTGGTAACGTCTCCGCCACCGATATCCTCCGCAAGGGCCAGACGAATGATTTCTTCCATGCCGGGTATCTGCATATTACTCCTCCTCGTTGTCGCTTCTGTAATGCGCGCCAATGCTCTTTTTACGGGCCCGCGCGGCTTTGACAATGGAAAGTGCGACCTGGGCCATGTTAAGCGCCTCCACGGCGCCCTTGGTATGCAGGTTGGCAGTAAGAAGCGCATGTTCAATCTCCATGAGTGCCGATTCCGCAGCGATCAGCCCCGCCTCGTCCCGTATGATGCCGCAATGCGTGCTCATAATGAAGCGGATTCGCTCCTTCACCGCAGTATAATTTTCCTGTTTCGGAGTTCCGCTGCGCACGGGTACATGTTCGGGCGATGCGTCCGGTAAGGAAAGATCCGCGGCGTGCAGCGCCGCGCGGCGGCCGAACACGATGCATTCAAGCAGGGAGTTGCTTGCGAGCCGGTTCGCGCCGTGTACGCCGGTACAGGCCGTTTCCCCGCAGGCGTACAGGCCGGGAAGGGAAGTTTCGGCGTAAAGACCGGTGGGGACGCCGCCCATCATGTAATGCTGCACGGGATGCACGGGGATGTAATCCTTAGAAATATCAACGCCGCGCCGCTGGCATTCCGCGAATATGGTAGGGAAGCGTTCCTCCAAATAGGTGCGGGGCCGGTGGGTGATATCAAGATATACATGCTTTTGTTTGGACGCTACCAGATCACGGAATATGGCGCGGGCTACGATATCGCGCGGGGCAAGATCCGCCATGGGATGCACACCCTGCATAAAAAAAACGCCCGCGCTGTTGAGAAGCCGCCCGCCTTCGCCGCGCAGCGCCTCGGAAACCAAAAAGGAACGCCCCTCTTCATCCGGGCCGTAGAGCGCGGTAGGGTGGAACTGTACAAATTCCATGTCCCTAAGCTTCAGGCCCAAACGATAGGCGGCAGCCATGCCGTCCCCCGTGGCGCAAAGGGCGTTGGTCGTATCCGAATAGATGCGGCCGATCCCGCCGGTTGCGAGTATGATACGCCGCGTCTGGATAAGCAGCGTTTCATCGTCCTCCGTCAGTACAACAGCGCCGGCAACGCCGTGGCCGTCGGCAAGGATATCGGTAAGCAGCGTGTTGTGGATAAACCGGATGTTTTCGCACTTTTGCGCCTGCTCCAGCAGCGTTTGTGTCAGGTGCAACCCTGTGGCGTCGCCGCCGCAATGCAGAATACGTCGCTCCTGATGCCCGCCTTCGCGGGTGCGTAAAAGCTCGCCGTCCTTTCTGTCGAACGGCACGCCGAAAGAAATGAGGCGTTCGATATTCTCCGCAGCCTCGCTAACCAGCACCTGCACTGCCGCTTCATCGCACAATCCCGCTCCGGCAATAAGCGTATCCGTCACATGTCCTTCACGCAAGGCGAAATCAGCCTGCGTGACGGCGGAAATGCCGCCCTGTGCGTACATGGAATTGCTGATGTTCCCGCCGGATTTATCGAGTACCACGCAACGGAACGACTTTGGGAAATTGAGTGCCGCATACAGCCCCGCAGCACCCGAACCGGCAATGAGCGCATCTGCGTCAAGCTCCCCGGTATGTGCGGCAGAGGCCTTCATGGTTATCCTCATAACAGTCCTTTCGGGTTATACAGGCACGGAGAACATCCGTTCCAAACTATTCAGCGCCTTTTTTGCAAGCTCCTCATCTACGACAATTTCATGCTGCATCTCTTCAAGGGCATGGAGCACGCTATCAAGGCGAGTTTTTTTCATGTTGGGGCAGACCTGCGTTCGCCCGGTGTTGTAGAAGCGCTTGTCCGGGCAAAGTTTACTAAGCCTATGCAATACGCCTTCCTCGGTACCGATTAAAAATTCCTTTGCGTCTGACCGCACGGCCTCCGCAATGATCTGCGAGGTACTGCCCGCGAAATCTGCCAATGAGACCACGCCGGGCATACACTCCGGGTGCACCAGCACCTTGGCGTTAGGCATGGCCTTGCGCGCCGCCAATACGTCTTCAGGCTTGATGCGGCAATGCGTGGGGCAGAATCCATCCGGGAGGATAAAGCGCTTTTGCGGCAAAAACTGCGCGATATACCCGCCCAGGCATTGGTCGGGCACGAAAATGATTTCTTCTTCCTTCAGGGACATCGCAATTTTTAGTGCGTTGGAGGACGTGCAGCAGATATCGCTTACGGCCTTTACGGCGACGTCCGAGTTCACATAGCACATGACAGCGGCGTTCGGATGCTCCTCCTTCAGGCGCAGCACCTCTTCCGCAGTAATCATGTCCGCCATGGGGCAGCCAGCGTCCAGTGCGGGGAGCAGCACGGTCTTTTTGGGGTTCAATATTTTTGCCGTTTCCGCCATAAAGCGTACGCCGCAGAATACGATCACATCCTCTTTCGCGTCCCGCGCGGCCTTCGCAAGCTCCAGAGAATCCCCAACGACATCCGCGATATCCTGTATTTCGCCCAATTGGTAAAAGTGCGCCAAAATCAGGGCATTGCGCTCTTTTTTTATTTTTTTTATGGCCTTTGAGACTTCCATTTGTGTCACCTTTCGTTCTATCTGCGGTTTTGATTGACATATCCGCTCAAACGGGGCTACGCAATCAGTATGCCCGCTTTTAAAAGCGCCTGCTCGATCTCGTCCAATATCTGCTCGCTGGGCGCTTCTATGGTATGCATGTGGACGCCGGCCGTCGTGGCGGAAAGCATCGTAACATTGGGCTGGCCAAGCCGCTCAATCAGCGCATCCACCGCCTCGGGCGTACGCAGCAACAGCGAGCCCGTCAATTCCCCATATATGGGGTGCTCCACGATCACGTCCCGAACCGTACCGCCCGCGCGGACAATGATCATCAGTTCTTCCTTCGCGTCATCCAGAGTGACATGACGGCAGGATAGCGCGCGAACCGCGCGGGGAGTTGACGCCTTGTCCACCCAGACATAGCCCGCAGGGGTGGCGAGTATAGGCGCCCCGCCTGCACGCAGCACGGCGACATCTTGGACCACGACCTGTCGGGTTACTCCCATGCGCGCAGCAAGCTCGCCACCCGTTATGGGAAACGCGGAAGCCGCAACCATCCGGCCTATGCGTTTGCGCCTTTCCTCGGTATCCATGTGCTTCTCCTTTTACGCTATTATGTTTTATTATAACGGTTGATGCCGAAAAAGCAACAGCTGTATAGACACCTGTAACCCCGAATTAAATATCCATAAAGGCAGGGGAATTTCGACATGTTTGGCTTGTGAGGGGTTGATATCGTTGCTATGATAGAATACAGAAACCTTAGAAAGCGGAGTTTTATGCAGAACAATACCTATCGCGTGCTGGCGTTGGACCTCGACGGCACACTTACCAACGAAAATAAAGAAGTGACCCCCCGCACGAAAGAGGCCATTCGCCGGGCGATCAAAGCAGGTGTTGCCGTGGTGCTTGCAACGGGCAGACCGCTTATCGGCGTTATGCCCGTAGCGCGGGAGCTTGCGCTAGAACGCTTAGGCGGGTACATCCTCTGTTACAATGGTTCGCTTATTCTGGAGTGCCGTACCAACACGCCCGTATTCCAGCGGTACCTTCCAGCCGACACCGTGCAAAATATATGCGCGTGGGCCAAGGGGAAGCCGGTTTTTCCGCTTGCGTACGACGCTTACGGCGTAATCACGCCTTACCCGGACAACCGTTATGTGCACAAGGAAGCGTACAACAACAAGCTTAGTATCCGGTTGGTTGCGGACCTGCCGGGATTTATAAACTACCCCATTGAAAAGATGATGCTGGTGGGCGAGCCCTCCGATGCGCAGGCCGCCGTAAAAGAGCTGAAGGCCCGCTTTGGCGGGGAGCTGAATATATTCGGCTCCGAGCCGCCTTTTATAGAGGTGATGCCGCTTGAGGTGGATAAGGCATTTGCCCTTGACGTACTTTTAAAGCATCTCAATGCAACGCGGGAGGAGCTCATTGCCTGCGGGGACGGCATGAACGATATTCCCATGCTGCGCATTGCGGGGATGGGCGTAGCTATGGAAAACGCAGCGGCAGCGGTAAAGGCGTTTGCGGGCTTTGTAACGCGCTCCAATGAGGAGGACGGCGTCGCCCATGCCATAGAAAGATTTATCGGCGTATAGCAAGAAAGCATGCGGGTTTGTAGCCCGGGCTTCTACATGTTCAAAATGCCGCTATGAGCGGCATTTTTCAGCCGATGAAGCTGCATTTCCAAATCGGAATAGGGGGATTGCGACCCCTGTATTCCAAAAGGGCAGGTTTGAGCAGGCTGACTTCTTTTTGGGATAACGGTAATTTTTTGCGCAATACATCCGATATAGGATATAAATGGCCCTAACTGAAAGGATGTGTTTTCAAATGCCGTGGACTTCCAATCTTTCCGTAGGCGTGACCGCAATTGACGAACAGCATAAAACATGGTTTGAAAAAGCGGACGCGCTGTTTGAGGCGGGGAAAAACCGCAAATCGGCCGAATACATCGGCGGACTGCTCGAATTCCTGGATGCTTATACCAAGCAGCATTTTGCAGATGAGGAACGGTACATGCTTTCCGTCCAGTATCCGGAGTACGAGTTTCAGAAAAAGGCACACACCGATTTTCTCGCTCGCCTGAAAACCCTGAAAGAGGAATACGCAAAGTCCGGCGGGAACATTCTGGTCATACTGGAAGCGAACCAGATGATGATCAACTGGCTCACCCAGCATATTTCCGGTATGGACAAAAAGATCGGTGATTATGTAAAGACGCGCAAATAAGCCTTCCTGGCATAAAAAAGCCTTCCCTTTCTTGATGTGGGGAAGGCTTTTGGTTTATTCGGCTCTTTGCTCAGTCTTTTTTAAACCGCTGCGCCAACTGAATAACGGCGTATCCAACGAGTATGCCCGCCGCGTATTGGATGCCGTTAAAGGGCAGGCTGAGAGCGGCGGCCTCCGCACCGTAGAGGAAGGTTTCAAATATAAAATACCCGGCCGGCATCAAAAGCCCTGCCAATATAATTGCGGGAAGCGGCTTTTTCCAGCGGGCCATCAAAAGCGCTGTGACAAACGCCATTGCCCCTTTGATAACGAAAGTTGGCCCCGCATATAGGGCGCTTCCTAAGATAAGGTCTGCAAGGGCGCTGCCTATGGCCGCCGCAAGAACGCCCCAGGGAGAGCCCAGCAGGAACGCGGAAAGGTAGACGCCGACATCGCCCAGGTTGATGTACGCCCCCGGCATGCCTGGAACCGGGATGGGTAAATGAACAATGGTTAATATGACGACGACAGCTGCAAGGAGCCCCGAAAGCGCCAGGCGGTTCACCGGCTTTAGCGTGTTCAAAGTAGCGTCCTCCTAAAATCCTTTTGAAACGTTATATCATTTCCCAATATTGTGGTCAAGCATTAGTGAATAGGATAACGCAAAATCATAGGATGTTCAACATACGAAAACAGGATGCTGTAAGCATCCTGTTTCAGGCCATCAACAAGCCCCAAGGCTCTGCCGGCGGCACATTTCTTAATTGCCGCTATTTTGTTTTATTCCTTACAGAAGTTTATCTTTTAGTTGCAGCCGCAGGTGCTGGTGTCCCTCATGCAGGTGGTCGTGTCCCTGGTATTGCACAGGAGCAGCAGCGCGATGATGATAAAGAGGTTATCCCCGCAAACAGCGTCGCGGATGTTCTCGAGGACGGGACTATCGTTGCAGAAGAAGATCAACAGGATGATAATCCACCACCAGTTGCCAAAACCATTATCACAGCCAGAATTGAAACAGCTCATACAAAAAGCCTCCTTGTTTTTTGAGCGTTGGCGTTGGTTCGACGCCGATGGTATATAGTACGCAGACCCGCAAAAATTGGTTACAAAGGCGAATGACTTAAGTTTTTCAATTTTTCGCAGGTTTTATAGGCGCTCCTGCGTTCATGTTTTTCATCCACCGTGGTATACTGGTTCCATACGGCGGGCAGAAGAGCCGCCCGAAAGGAACAAAAAATGAAGCATTACAGGCTTGAAATCGAAGGTATGGGCTGCACGCATTGCGTGCGTAGCGTCACAGACGCGCTTACGGACTTAAGGGCTACCGTGAACGACGTTCAGGTAGGCAGCGCCGACGTCCTCTGGGACGGGGATACGGAAGCGCTCAAAGCCGCCATATCCGAAGCGGGGTTTGAAGTAAAGTCCATCGCGATACTATAAAGATATGAGGATTATGGTTGGGATGTCCGGCGGTGTTGATTCCGCCGTTGCGGCTCTGTTGCTTAAGCGGCAGGGCCATGAAGTCGTGGGCGTATTTATGAAAAACTGGGAAGAGGAAGGGGAGGACGGCGTTTGTACCGCCGCCGAGGATTATGAGGACGTCCGCCGCGTGGCGGACAAAATCGGCATTCCGTACTATACGGTGAATTTTGCAAAAGAGTATAAGGAGCGCGTATTTTCCTATTTCCTTTCCGAATATCGCCTGGGGCGCACGCCCAACCCGGATGTGCTTTGTAACTCGGAAATCAAATTCAAAGCGTTTTTGGAGCTTTCCCGCACGGCGGATATGGAGTATCTCGCCACGGGGCACTACGCACGCATCGATCGAAACAAAGATACCGTCAGCCTGCTGCGCGCGCTCGATCAAAACAAGGACCAGACTTATTTTCTTGCCGGGCTAACGCAGCAGCAGCTTTCGGGTGCCATGTTCCCCATAGGAGAACTCCAAAAGGGAGAGGTGCGGCGTATTGCGCGGGAATTTGGCCTTGCAAACGCGGAAAAAAAGGACAGCACCGGCGTCTGCTTTATTGGCGAGCGCAATTTCAAACAGTTTTTGATGCAGTTTTTGCCCGCACAGCCTGGAAATATGGTGGATCTATCCGGCCGCGTCATAGGCCGCCACGACGGGTTGATGTATTATACATTGGGGCAACGAAAGGGCTTGGGCATCGGCGGAAGAAAGGAAGGCTCTGGCGAAAGCTGGTTTGTTATAGGCAAGGACTTAGGGCGCAACCTCCTTATTGTACAGCAGGGCGAGCAGGAGGAGCTTTTCTCTACCGCACTTTTCTGTAAGAATGTCAACTGGATCGCGGAAGCTCCGCCTTCAAATCAGTTTTCTTGCACGGCAAAGTTCCGCTACCGCCAGCCGGATCAGCAGGTGGATGTTGCTGTTACCGGGGACGGGGCACGCGTGGCGTTTTGGGAGCCGCAGCGGGCAGTTACCCCGGGCCAGTGGGCGGTGTTTTACCAAGGGGAAGTGTGCCTGGGCGGTGGCCCCATCGACGAAGTCACCCCTAAAAAGGAGTTTGCGGTCCCGGATCGGATTTTGTTATAAGCACGCCTTTGTAAAGCAGGAGAATTCCTTCAACTGCGAATTGCGCAATCCCCCAGAATCCCCTTGCGCGCGCGGCCTGATATGTTAAAATATCAACAGAAGCATGGAGGAATCTGTGCAAATGGAATGGTCTTGTTATAAGAATTATTTATTAATACGGCAGGAGGAATGGATATGGCAAAGAAAACCATACAGGACATCGAGGTAAAGGGCAAGCGCGCGCTGGTGCGCGTGGACTTTAACGTTCCCTTGGATGCGGAAGGCAACGTAACGGACGACAAGCGCATTGTCGCTGCTCTTCCTTCCGTGAAATACCTGCTTGAGCAGGGCGCAAAGGTAATTCTCTGTTCCCACCTCGGCCGCCCCAAGGGCAAACCGGACCCGCAGTATTCCCTGCGCCCCGTGGCAAACAGGCTCGCTTCTCACCTGCCCGGCATAAAGGTCACATTCGCCGAGGACGTCATTGGCGAAAGCGCCAAAGCCGCCATCGCAGCAATGAAGGACGGCGAAGTCGTACTGCTTGAAAACGTCCGCTTCCACAAGGAAGAAACGGACAACGATCCCGAATTCTCCCGCCAGCTTGCTTCTTTGGCGGATATCTTCGTTTCGGATGCATTCGGCACCGTGCACCGCGCGCACGCATCTACAGCGGGCGTGGCAGCTTACCTCCCCGCCGTGGCGGGCTTCCTGATTGGCAAGGAGCTTTCCATCATGGGCGAAGCGCTGGATAACCCGGTACGCCCGTTCGTGGCAATCTTAGGCGGCGCGAAGGTTGCGGATAAGATCGGCGTCATCACCAACCTTTTAAACAAGTGCGACAGCCTCATTATCGGCGGCGGCATGATGTTCACATTCTACAAGGCCATGGGTTATGAAATAGGTTCTTCGCTGCTGGATGCAGAAAGTATCGAGCTTGCCCGCGAACTCATGGCGCAGGCCAAGGAAAAGGGCGTAAGCTTACTTCTGCCCGTTGATACCGTGGTCGCCACCGCGTTTGCCGCGGACGCCGAGCACCAGACCGTAAAGGCGGACGCCATACCCGAAGGCTGGATGGGACTTGATATCGGGCCGGAAAGTTCCAAGCTGTTTGCAGAGACCATAAGGGCCGCCAAGACCGTCATCTGGAACGGACCCATGGGCGTGTTCGAATTCCCTGCGTTTGCCGAAGGCACAAAGGCTGTGGCGCAGGCCTGCGCGGATTGCGACGGCACCACAATCATCGGCGGCGGCGATTCCGCTTCCGCTGTGAAGAAGCTTGGCTTTGCTTCCAAAATGACGCACATTTCCACCGGCGGCGGCGCTTCGCTGGAGTTCCTCGAAGGCAAAGTCCTGCCCGGCGTGGCCGCGCTGAACGATAAGTAAGAATAGGCAGGGGGCGCTGCCCCCTTACCCCCGCTTCTTTTCTTTCCACGAAAGATAACAAGCAAAAGAAAGCGTAAGGGATTCCAAAGGGCCGTGTCCCTTTGGTGGGGTTTGGGGGGGAGCCCCAACGCCAATCAAATTTTTTGGAGGAAACTCCTTCATGCGCAAAC
>JAEYSE010000034.1 GCA_023435025.1 Bacillota bacterium | reverse complement strand
GTGCATAACCTATTCACGGCAAGACGACGCCAAAAGAACCCCCTGTGCACTTTCTTGTGCACCGCCTATGGATAACTTGTCCGGATGTACACAGCATGCACACAGTCCACACTTGGCACAATCCGTGCACATCCCCCGTGCACAGATTGTGGATATGCAACGCTGTATATCATTATAAAGGTTCTTAGCAAAAACCACAAAACAATAATAGGCAGAAATCATGTCGGAAAAGAGAAAATTACGTAAAATCTAAAAACAGATAGGACGATTATGGAGGCTCTGCCTCCGCCAAAGGGACAACGTCCCTTTGGAATCCCAACGTATTTATAATTACATTCTAGTACGAATTAACAGATAGAAAAGAATAAATACGAATATATGTCCGCTTTCTTTTGTTTCTTTTTTTTCGTGGAAAGAAAAGAAACGTACCCCGTACTTACCTCGTCAGTTTGAAATCAGCCGCTTTTTCAAATCCGCGATTGTGGCGGAAAGCGCGGGGTCAGCCTTCATCTGTTCTGTAATCTTTTCATGGGCGTGCATGACGGTGGTATGGTTGCGCCCACCAAACGCATCGCCGATCTTTGGGAGGCTCCAATCCGTCATACAACGGGACAGGTACATGGCGATCTGCCGCGGGAAGGCGACCTCTTGATCCCTGCGCTTGGCGGAGAACGACTCTACAGATAGGCCGTAATAGGCGGCCACGGTTTCCTGAATAAGCACGGGCGTTAATATGCGCGGCGCGTCGTTGGGCAGCATGTCCTTTAATGCGGTGGCGGCCACATGCATGTCCAGCGCCATGCGGTTAAACTGCGCGTAGGCGATAACGCGGGTGAGCAAGCCCTCAAGCTCACGGATGTTGCTTTGCACGCGTTCGGCGATATATTCCAATACACTGTCCGGCACATGCATTTTTTCCTCATCCGCGCGGCGCTTTAATATGGCGATGCGCGTTTCGAGATCCGGAGGTTGGATATCCGCAATCAAACCCCATTCAAAACGGGAGCGTAAGCGTTCCTCCAACTGTGCGATTTCGCGTGGGGGCTTGTCCGAGGAGATTACAATCTGCTTGTTGGCGGCATGGAGCGCGTTAAAGGTATGGAAGAACTCCTCCTGCACGCCCTCTTTTCGCGCGATAAACTGAATATCGTCCACCATCAGCACGTCCGCGTTGCGGTAACGGTTCCGAAACTCCTTATTGCGGTTGGTGGAGATGGACTGAATCATTTCATTTGTAAATGTTTCGCTCGTCACATACATGACGCGCGCACGGGGATTGTTTTCCCGCACAAAGTGTCCGATAGCGTGCATCAAATGCGTCTTACCCAAACCCACGCCGCCGTAGAGGAACAAAGGGTTGTAGGAGCGGGCCGGGTTTTGCGCCACGGCGAGCGCGGCGGCGTGCGCAAAATAGTTGGAACCGCCGATGACGAACGTATTGAACGTATATTTTGCAAACAGGTTGCAATAGCTGTAATCGCTTGCTTCGTCCTTCACGTAAAGGGCGCGTTCGCTGGGCGGCACGACGGTGACGGTGTCTATGCCTTCGGCGGCCTGTGCGGCGCAAGCGCGGATGGTAGCGATGTAGTACTTTTCGATTGAGGACTGAATCATCTCATTAGGGGAACACAGGATGAGTGCGTTTGCGGAAATAGCAAGCGGCGCCAATACATCGATAAACGTATTGTAGCTGATGCCGTTGACCTCCGCCTTCAAGAGTTCGCAGGTGCGCGCCCATACCGCCTTTGCCTGATCCATTCCGCTCCCCCATTCTTTTCGACAATGCCCAAATACAACCCAAGAATTGCCAGATGCGGCTCACCGCGCGAAAAATATCCGCCTCTAAGCGGATACGCAACCCTAAGCTTGTACCATATAATCCATCAACTAATAATAACAAAATAAATTCGCAAAAACAAGGTCGAGACTCGGTAAAATCGCTGCAAACGGCGCAGAGAACCTCAATTTCAGGCTGGTTTCTATACGCGGTGGGCCGTTTAGTCCCCACATGAAACAAATCAGACAGGTCCATATACGGTCGTCACCAATGTCAAACGCGGGGCATCAGCGTTTTGCAGCGGCAGTTACAAAAGGTGTCCCATCTGACGTACCTGCCGTCAGACGGGACACCTTTTCATGACTTAGATTTTATTGCGGTGGCGGTAAAGTATCCTGCCGTGCGGCATCGCTTAGAACGTTACTATCGTACCGATACCCTGCCGCTTTGCCGCTTCATAGATGCGTCGTGCGGTCACCACGTCCATCACGGCGCTGCCGGTGGTCTTAAAGAGTGTGATTTCATCCTCCCGTTTACGCCCTGGTGTCTTGCCCAGTACGAGCTCACCCAATTCCCCGGTGATCCGATCAGAGCTGAACGTACCCTTTTGAATGGGCTTGATGAGATCGCCTGCTTCATTGAGTACGCCGTTTCGCGTATCCACGTACACCTTATCCGCATGGATGAGGGCGTATTCGTCGATCTCCTGCATCTCGGGCGTATATGCGCCGACGCCGTTGATGTGCGCGCCTTTTTTGATGAGCCTGCCGTCGAATACGGGGCTTGTGCTGGTGGTGACGCAGGTGATGATATCGGCGTCCATCACGGCCTCTTCCGGGGTTGCGAAAGCGGCGATGGAAACGCCGAACGCTTCTCCGAATTGTTCCGCCATGCGCGCGGCGAAGGCTTGCGCCCGCTCATCGCTGATATCAAACACGCGCACTTCCTTGATGGGCCGCACGGTCAGCACGGCCTCCAACTGGCTTTCGGCCTGTCCGCCTGTGCCAAAGAGCGCAAATACGCGTGCGTCTCTGCGCGCTAAAAGATCGGTCGCCGCGCCGGAAACTGCGCCTGTGCGTACGCGGGTGAGGTATGTGCCGTCCATAATGCTGCACAGTTCTCCAGTTTCGGAGTTCACAAGCACCATGGTGGCGGGGACGCTTGTGAGCCCTTTTTCAATGTTGCGCGGGTACACGGAAACGATCTTTACGCCCAGGGCGTTTGCTTCCGCGGCGTAGCCGGGCATGTAGAGGCTTTGGCCTTCGTGCTCCGGGACGTTGAGGTTGACCCGCAGGGGGATATTGCTTTTGCCTGCGGAATAAATGGCAAGCGCATCCTTATCGGCCTGCACCGCATCCTTCATATGGAATACGGTCTTCATTTCTTCCTGCTTGAGAACGAGGATTTCCATTTATGCCATCACCTTCTTAAGCTTCCGTCTTGGCGGGAGCAGCCTTTTTGCGCGTGCTCACCAGCATCGTGACGGCGCTGTACAGGATAACGGCGGCAACCAGCCACTGCAGTGCGGAAACGTCCAGGCTCTTGACCACGAACGCCGCAATCAGCACGCCGATTACGCCCGCGGTGGAAGCAAACAGCGTAATTTTACGGGAGTAGCTGTCCAGTTTCACGAACTGCATGCTACCAACGGGGACAGAGAACGTGCATGCGCCCATCATGATGGGGAACGCTACGCCGGGGTTGAGGCCCAGCGCGTAAACGGTCGCCATGGTCAGCGCGTAGGAGCCGATGCCTATATTGTTGAGCGCGCCATAGACAAGGGACAGAACGCCAAGCAGCACGAGCTTGAAGCCGGTGAGGCTTGTCGCGTCCCCGCCTGTCGGCAGAATGTTGAATTTGCCCGCGAGTATCATGGCCGCGGCTACAAACAGGCCCACGGAGACAAAGCGCTTAATGACGGCTACCGGCAGCTTTACCACAAAGCGCGGGCTGACATACGCGCCCACAACCTGCGCCACAATAGCGATGATAAGCGTTGCATAGCCGACGTTGATGGTGGAAATGTAGGCAAGCGCCATGACCGCCACGGGAATTACGCAGGCGGTGTTGAGCGTGCCGGGCAGCTTTTTATCCTCTACCCACTTCAAGCGCGGGTAGAGCGAAGCGCCTATGGCAAAATCCGATACGCCGAACGTGGAAAGAAGGAAAATAACGAATTCAGAAATGGCCATGACAAAGGGATTTCCATGCTCTTTCATGGTTTGGCCCTTGTGGCGGATGAGGTCGCGGATGAACATGAATGCAAATGCGCCGTTGACCAGTGCGATCAGGATCAATATGATGGTTACGACTGTCATGATGAGCTCCCCCAATTACTTATTGGATGGCAAACACATCGCGTATCCCTTCCATATCCTCACCGAATACCGCTTTTACACGCTCCCCCATGTGTTCGATCAGCCGCAGACAGTATGCGTCATGCTTGATGTACTCGTTCGCAAAAAATACCATGCTCGCGTTGCGGGTAAATATGGCTGAGGCCCGCTCCTTGCTCTGTATGGAGACATGGACCATTTCTTTTCCGTCTGCAGAAATTGTGATCCAGCGCGAGCCGGCGTCGTGCATTTTATCCTGTTCAAAGCCGTGCGGATAAAACTGCGGAATAGCTGTTTCATAGGTCTCTTCCTCATCGTAAAGTATGACGAGCACGCGTCCGAGCTCTGCCTGCTTATTGATGATGCACTGCTCCAGCCTCGCGTCAAGGTCCTGCTTCCAGATCTGGATGAGCACTTCCTGCGAGGCATCCTCAATGAGTTGCCGGCACTTGTTGAGGATGCTTTGGTAGCCCGTGAGTTGCCAGATCTGCTCGCCGTCGCGCGGCGCTTCAAACACGCGCGCCTCTTCCTCCAGGCGGTTGAGCGCGTCCTCCGTCTGGTTGCGGATGAGCGCAACGAGCTGCTCGATGGGCTTGGCGCGGTACACGCTTGTCTTCTCCCGCAACGTGGTGGCCAAAATACCGCGGCTGACGAGCGCCTCCAATGTGGCATACACCTTGGAGCGCGGCACGCCTGCGTACTTGCTAGCCTCATACCCGGTACAGTCCCCGTTCTGCAGCAGCGCGATATAGACTTTGGCTTCCGTCTCCGTAAATCCGAACTCCCTGAGACGGCTGATCATATCCCCCATGCCGTATCCTCTTTTTCCCTTTGTTTGTTCTTATCATAAAGTTTTTGGCACGGGCTTGCAAGTATTGGGGTTGCGTATTCAGCTTTAAAGGTGCAAAAAGGAGGGCGTACAGCAATAGTAGCTATCCTTAGTAGCTACTATAAGACTTTGTGAGAAATATGTCAATCAGTTTTGTTAAAAAATATACGAGAAATAAATAGCCTATCTCCAATACGTATTTGTAAACGAACACAACCACTTTCTCCGCGTCAAAAAGCGCCCGCTTCCGGCAAATAAGCTTCGGATGCGGGCGCTTCTGCGTGCCTGTAGAAAATTGTCTTATGTCAACATAAGGGCGGATGCGACATTATCCGTGGTTGAAGGGGATGTGATCCGTGCCTAAAAACATGGGCGGCGCGCCCTGGATCAGCTCCATTATATGCTCCCCCACTGCCCTGGGCAGCAGGCGGATGGTAGAGAGCGCCGCTATATCTACCCAAACGATACCCAGCTGCAGATCGTCCGTTTCGGTGGGTTCTTTTCTTTCTTCACGCGCAAGGTTGCAAACGAAGATGTGGTATAACTTATGTGCATACTGTGGATAAGTGGCCCGAATTTCTTCGTCCAGGCAGATCTCTTCATACAGCGCCGCGAATCGAAGCGGCGTTACCTCGTACCCCGTCTCCTCCAGGCATTCCCGAACGATGGCTTTCTCTATGGGCTCGTACTGCGTCTGCCCGCCACCGGGCAGCGAATAATAATGCCCGTTCTTTTGATCGTAGCATTTGTTGAGCAGCACCTTGCCGTTATGCAATATGATGGCCTTGGCCGTACTTCGTACACCCATGTGATAGCGTCTCCGTTTCCATCCGCTTTTGTTGTAAGTATACCAGAAACGGCTGTTCTGTTGCGCAAGCATTACGACGGGTAGCGCTTTATGCGATGGGGATATAGCCGATCACGCTGCTTGTTTCACTGTTGCAGACCAGCATGGCAAAGTCGTGCCCGCTGGTATCCCCAATGGTAAATACCCAGTGCTCAGGCTGCTCCTGTGAAAAATAGGAGTCATCGCCATTCACCTCAATCCAGACGGACTCCTTCTGCTCTTCTTTAAGCGTCTCGATGCGGACAATGCTTGTATCGATATAATCTTTGCGCATAAAAGAGGAGTTCTTGATATATTCCAGGCAGTTTTCATATGCCTCTCGCTGATGCTTGGGAACGTTTGGCGCGCAGCCGGTAAACGCAAGGGTGGCTAACATCACGAGCAGAAGTATGGCAATATGCTTTCTCATGGCGGCTCTCCCTCCTTTACCGGTAGACGCGGCAAGCGGACGGTTGGTTGCGTAGCGTCTCTTTGTATGGCGTTTGGTTCAGCCGTGCTTTGCGCGGCTGTGCTCTATAAGATCATACGCGAACGCACAGACGCCCATTAAGATCAAAAGCGCGCCAAAGTAGATATTGATTTTCCACGGACCCATGCGCATGGGCTGCGCCAATGTGGTATAGATGAGAGTTCCGCCCAAAGCCGCGAAGATGATGAGGCCGGCGGCGTTGAACCACAGGCATCCCTTCCGGCTCAGGCCCCATGCGGCGGCAATGATCAAAAAAGAAAGGCCAAAAAAGCGTAGCCATTCAATGCTCCCTATGCTCAGACCGATGAGAAGAACGAGCACCAACAGATAGAACGGGAGCAGCAGCAGAAAAAACATCGGCTTGTTATTCTTAACCAGTATAATCACCTCAAATGATCGGGTTCAATCGGATAGGGTTTTATTCAAACGTGGTATCTGTCAGGATGTTACTCAATCGGCAAACCATGCTGACGGAGGAAAGAAAGCTTGTCCCAATAACCACGTTGGAAAACAATTTTGTCATTTACAACATGGAAAAAACCACAACCACGGAGGCCCAATGGGTCCCGCCATTCGAAGATGGCCCATTGACCGTCCTCAAATATATTTTCCACAATGCAAACCATCTTTGCCTGTGCATTCTTGCTCAAACATTTTTTTGATGTTGTCACGTCCCTGTACCGGAGTGCTTGCAACCTGATGGTTCACTGCATCTTCCGCATAAAGGGACGAGAGGGTTTCAGCATCAGATTGATTGAACGCATCAACAAATTGCAGTAAGACTTCTTTTGGCCTCATTGTGCAACCTCCGGTATTCATTTGATTTGTGAGGAAATCCACGCTTTGAACCCATTTCAAAATATTTACTTTTGAGTATAAACCATGCGCAGTAAAACCGAAAGTCAAACAGGCGCAAGTCCACAACTCTAAATTGAAAAATTGGGAATTATCATATAAAATAAAGACAATATTACACCTTACGAAGGCATATCTCAAGGTTCCCAAAAGCGTTCACAAAGCCCCCCGCTCTTTGAAAATATAGTTTTTACTCTATTTCACCGACTGAGGAGGAAAAAATGTCAAACAACCTTTTTGGCGGCCTTGGTGGGCTCATGAAGGGCCTTTCCGGGTTTATGCCGCAGGACGATCCGGACACGAAGCTGTTCCAGGCCCAAACGGAAATCGCGGATCTGGAAGAACAGGCGAACAAAATTTACGCGGAAATCGGAAGGGAAGCGTTTGAAAGAACCCCTTCCGCGTGGCCGCAGGCCGATAAGCTCAGGCTGGTGTTAAGTAACCTTGAAGCCGCAAAGGCCAGGCACAACGCCCTCACACAGGAAAAACAGGCGGCCGAACAGGCCAACGCAGCCGGGGTCTGCCCCTCCTGCGGACATCAAAACCCGGAACAAACCAAATTCTGCAGCGAATGCGGCACAAAACTGGGCGTCACCCGCTGTGTGTCCTGCGGTACGGAACTTGCGCCGGGTACCCGCTTCTGCGGGGAATGCGGCGCGAGACAAGGGGAGTAGTATGGCTACATATAAACAACCCTGCATCCATTGCGGCACGTTCATTGAGCGGGATTCCCGTTTCTGCCCCAAATGCGCCAGCCGCAGCCCGTTCGGGTACCTGTGCCCCGCCTGCCTGCGCCCCATTGAAAAAGGAAACATGGTCTGCGGCGGGTGCGGGCGCCCGCTCTATACCGTTTGCCCTGCGTGCAAGCAGCAGACGTTTGTGGACGAACGATGCGAAAAGTGCGGCGCGGGCCTTATGATACGCTGTGAGAACCCCCGTTGCGGCGAGCTGCAGTTTTTTGAAAATACCAAATGTACCGCTTGCGGGAAAAAGTTGAAGAAATAATGAGGAGGACGGTTCCATGCTCAAGTCTTTCACGCGCAATTATGAAGACAATTCCACCGACGCGGGATTCCAGTTTACGTTCTACTGCGACAATTGCCAGGATGGGTACAAGTCCAGCTTCATCGAATCGGAGACCTATAAAAAGGGAAAAGGATTAAGGGGCCTGGCAGCCGGTGCGGGGATTATCGGCGGGCTGTTAGGCGGTGCCTTGTCCAGCCTCGGGTATGCGGCGGAGCGCGGAGGCGATATTCTTTCCGAGCGTTTTCAGGGCATGAGCCCGGAGTGGCAAAAGGAACACGAGAACGCGTTTGGGCGGGCGCAGAACGAAGCCGGCCAGCATTTCCACCGCTGCCATTCCTGCCACCAATACGTCTGCGACGCCTGCCACAACGAGGACGAGGGCCTATGCGTGGAGTGCGCCCCGAGGCAGGAGATCTATGTGGCGAAAGCCCGCGCAGAAGCCATGCGCCGGAATATCGACGAAGCGGCTGAAACCGCCACTGTCTGGCAGGGAAAGCTGGAGAGCAAGACTACGGTCTGCCCCCAGTGTGGCAAGCCCGCCGGAAACGGGAAGTTCTGCAACAACTGCGGCGCGTCGCTCGGGCTCAACACCTGTTCCAACTGCGGCGCAAAGAACGCGCAGGGCGTCCGCTTCTGCAACAACTGCGGCAGCCCAATGGGTGCGAAGCCTACGGGCAAGTGTTCCTCCTGCGGAGCGGAGAACCCGCCGGGCACAAAATTCTGCGGTGATTGCGGGAACAAACTGTAATCCGCCAGAGAAGACGGCCGGAAAAAGGAGGCAGCTTTTGGACTATACGGGCCAGGTAAAGTCCCCGTTTATAAACGGCGAAGCGAAACTCTCTGTTGGGAAAGACGCGTTGACACTGATTACTCCCTTGGACGTGCATGCCATACCCTATGTGGACGTTACTGCCATTCAAATGGAAGGGTATGCAGTGAAAATCACAACGGAGACGGAAGCGTTTGCCATAACCCAGCTTGGGTTTGACTGCGAGCGGCTGTATGACGAAGTCTACGCTGCCTACAACGCAGAGGTAAGGCGCGCGCTGTTTGCGCATGGAACGCCAACTGTTACGGCTCGGGGCGAATACAGCTATACCGAAAATGGAATAAGCGTGCGTGGAAATGCGCTCTTTGAGGTGTACGGGGATTGTGTGCTGCTGTTCCCCCCAAACGACAAAGCGCGGCGCGTTCCGCTATGCTTTGTTGCCGCGCTGGAGCAGCGGGACTATAGGCTTACGCTGCGGCTTGACACCGGCGAAAGCTATACATTCTCAAAGCTGGGCTACGATACCGAGCCGTTTTCGGACGCTATTGCAAAGCAATTGCGCACGCTCAGGGAAAACGCCATAAAAGCCGCGCGGGACATCGATGGCAGGCTTACTTCCGTGCAGGCGGCAGCAATTGCTAAACTGATGCCGGAAGGCGTCGCGGTGTCTATTGGCGCGCTATCCGCTGTTGCCCCTTCCTTTGTGAAGGCATTGGAGGAAAAAATCAAAGAAAGTCGTTCGGCGGAAAGCTATGCGGTGTTAAAATCCATATGCGACCCTGCGCAAATCTGCGTGGGCATTAAAAAGAGGTTTGCAGAATGGAGACCGGTGGAGACGGCAGAGGACGGCGAAGAGGGCGATGAAACGGCCGCTATGGACGTACCGGCCACAGAGGATTGCAGTTCGGAAGTGGAATCTGGGGATGAATGTGAGCCGGACGAATACATGGTCTGGATGATTGCCCCCGGGAGCAATGGCAACACTGCGGCGGTGGAGTTTGCCGTAGCGCCCAACGAATCCGCTGCTACGTTTATCTACCGGTTCGGCGGCGGCTTTGAAGCGTTTGCCCGCACGCTCAACCGGGCGGTGGAGGCAATCGCGTTCAAACGCGAAATCATACGCCTGACCGACAACGAATTAAGGAAGCCCGAATACGCGAAATATGCCATGGCCATACGGCGCAATGGTTCCCTCCGGCTGATTCGCCAAAGCTTCGCAGGCCGGGTGATTCATTCGTCAATGGAAAAGTGGAAGCGAGATTTGCTTTCGTATATGGGATAGTACAAGCACAGGCACGGGCGAAAGCCCGTGCCTGTTTGTGTTACCCGGTTTGTACCACGAATGAAGTGACAGAACATTACCTGTCTTCCCTGCGGTCTTCAGTCTGCAAAGAATCAAGCAATTGTTTGATCCGATAGGTGCAGTCCTTTTCCCGGTTTGCTTTTTGCCGCCAGCTATTCGAAAGCGGGAAATACAGCTTGTCGGCCACGGCACTCCCCATATCATAGCTGCCGAACTCATTTTGATGAAGGCCAATCCAGTCCGCTACAAAACGAAGCTTCTTTAAATTCCTGCGATACGCGGACAACAGTTCAATTGCCCCAAGATAGCGGCTGGACGCTTTGCTGCAAAAACAATCCGGCAAAGCCGAAAGCGGCGTATTCCCGGCCGGATTGCCATAAATATAATAGAGCCCATTCTTATGGTTTAGAACATGGTCAAAGGCCAGTGCCTCAGTCTTTTCATCCAGCTTGTCCGCCACAAGTGAAACCGGATAAAACGATACGAAATCAATAAGCCTTTCCCCGCGCGGCGTTGCGCCAATTGTGTTTTTGTAAGCGGCAACATAAGCCTGATGATCATATACGCCGCCGGAAAAAGACATGGATATGATTTGCGCCCATTTATCGGCTACCTCATTTGCATACATGTCTTCTTTTGTGAATTTTCGTATCCATGTGGCGAGCATCAACTCGGTAAAAACATCCCAGTCATGGCTTTTTTCACGCCGGTCCGGAATGTGCCTTTGGCCGGACAAACAGGCATGCATGTAATGAACCGCCCGCTGGATCGGTTCATCCTCTATGGTATATCCCAGTATACTTAGCCTCCGAAGCGCCTGTTCGGTTGTGGCACCCTGCCGTTTCGGATCGCTCAGGGAGTGAAAGTTTCCCCATGATCCGTCCTGGCCTTGCAGGCGCATGAGGTCGCTAGCCCATTTTGACTCTTTGTACATATTGCACCCAACCGTCACCATTGTTCCGGCAGCAGGAGTTTCAACTGCAAGGTAACCTGCTATATTGACTTAGAGCGATTATACACGATGCGGTCTAGCGAAAATTTGCTTTTGAACACCGCTTCTCTTCGCCATTTGACGCCAGCCCATATTCCCGCCCAGCTTGTAAAGGAAGCGGGGGATTTTAGGTGTTACAAACACATCCGCGCTTTCGTTTGTGTTGTTGCCGCGGATCGCTTCCCCAAGCGCGCACAACGCGGTATGGACGTTCGCCGCAGGACCTTTCGCCATATTATTGTTTAACGCATATGCCAACCCGCCGCAGCCGATGCCAACACCGTATCCCCAGCGAAGCCCGGCGCGGAGCGCGAAGTGACGCACCATTTTCAGGGCAATCCTGGTGTGTTTCGCTTCATAAAAGCCGCAGTTACAGATCGCATATACTCTGGGCAGCGGCGTGCTTGAGGCTTTCGCCGCCTGCTCTATGAGCGTGAGCAGCTTGATGAGCGGGGCGGGCAATGAATCCACATAGAGCGGAAATGCAACCAACAGTACATCTGCATTCAAAATACCCGCAACTGTTTGCGAAATTGTTTCCGGGGCGCTCTCCGGCCGGGTAAGCTGCACCGCCTGCGTAACTTCGATTTTTGTATTTAAAAGTTCCCCCATCTTTTCTATCAGCAGGCCAGATACGCTTTCCGTTGTCTTGGGGCTTGCGTTTATTGCGGCAATTCGGGTCATGCAGACACCTCCTCGGTTAAAATCCGGCCTAATTCTCGGAGAGCATTCGCACAGTCATCGGTATTTTGCGGGGTGAGGCAGAAATGATTCGGCGGCCGCATGTTCAGGGCATTCCGCTCAGCCAGCTCCCGGAATGTTTCGCGCTCTTCCTCCGTGCTCTCGCCATATCCCATGGCGATCCAATAAGGAAATCTCTCATAGCGCACCTTGTGATGCATTTCACCATGATAAATCTCAAAAAAAGGAGAGATGTTGGGGATGAACCGGTCAAGGAACGCCTTAACATCGATGCTGAAGCCGCCATACGTCAATTTGGAGAGTATCACCACGGCATCCGCATTCATCAGCTCACGGGATACGCCGGTTACAGAGTCATTCGTGATAATACACAGGCCCGGAGTTTTGACCCAGCAGGAAAAGCAACCGACGCATGGTTTTGTTTCATCGCCGTTTAACACAACCGTTCGCACTTCGCAGCCCGCCTGTTTGGCCACTTTTTCCGTCCGTTCGAGCAGGCCAAAGCCCACGGCGCCCGCGCTTTCGCGGTCACAAAGGATTAAAACGTTCACTATGCTACCCCCTTAAAAGAACAGTGTTGGCCCATATAGCACACCGGTATGTTCATGCTCATACTCCATCTCGATGATAAAAAACACTGTTTACACCCTACTACTTTGCCCGGATGTAATACCAATGCGGATCAAGCTGCTTCACTTCATAGAGTATCATGCAATCAAGCGTGTTTTCCGTTGGCTCAGCAGCATGTGAAGTATAAACGACAGCCTCGTATGGGTTCATGTGCAGCGCTACAAAGGTCCAGAAACCTATGATCGTTTCTTCCGAATCATTCTTGTAGATATTGATATCACCGTCGCAGGAAAGATACCGGTAACCGGAGGGAAGCTCCATACGTCCAGTTTCATCGGCAAAAAGTTCCTTGCTTTGAATCATGGATACAATCTTCATCCGCTTTTCGGAATAGAGCTTGTGCTCGAACCCAATTTTTAATGGAGCAAACGGAACAAATATAACCATCAATACAACGGCAATTAAGAGGAATAAGGGGATTGCAGCTTCCATACGCTGCGTTTTTCTGTTTTTTATCAGGAGAACGATTGCCCACATAAATAACGCGATGGTGCATATGACGAGTATTCCAATTGGAGCAAGAATCAAAAACGGGGTAAAGAGAACAAATAGTTCGCTGATAAACCATTTGAAGAGTAAAACAACGCTAGCCCATACGATGAACCAAATGGTCGCCCGTTTTACAGCATTCATGCAAATTGCGTTCTCCTGTTGCTATTTTGAGACTATTCCGCAATATTGTTCAATATCTCCCGGTAGCGCTTTGTGCCCAACTCGCTTGGCTCCCCCTTTTTGCAAAAACTTAGGTCGGCGAGGCTCCGGTTCACGCGCTCCACCACGAGTTTGCCGTCAACCAGCTTGGATTCTAACGTTCTAAGCGCGTCCAGAAACCGCTCGTCCTTCTTTGCCCTGTCGTAAAAAGAAAGAACGTAGGTATAGACAAACAGATTGTAATTGGCAAACGGGTATTCCACCTGCATGAATAAAGTACCAATTCCGTAATGGCAGGGGCCGAGCGGCTGGCGGATTGTCCAATGATCAAGCAGAAATTCCACGGCTTTATCAAGCGTCGGTTCCGTATTCAGAAAAGGGGTAAGCCGAAACGCTCGCAATGCAATCAGCGTTGGTCCGGGGTTGGAAAACTCCGTTTCCGGGCCTCTTCCGAAGCTGAACTTGTTGCAGCGCCAGCCGCCATCTTTGTACTGTATGGAAAGAAGGTGCTCGAACGTCTTTTTGAGCCTTTCATCGGCTGCATATCCCAGGTGGCTCAGTACGTTGGCGGCATGGATGGTCTGGCAGGGGTAGATTGCGCCATCCGGCGAAAGCTTGAACCTTCCGTCTTCCCGCCACGCGCCAAATATCAGATCGGCAACGTCTTTTAAAAGAGGATCAGAGGGGTCCATGCCCAGCTCCAGCAGCAGAAGCGCGCTTTCCAGCATAGAGAGCACTCCGCCCTTGCTCAGGCGCTTATCCGGGGTTGTCCAATAATCGCCGCCGTTGTTATAGCGTTTGGAAAGTATGACCTCTATATCGGCCTGATATTGTGCCGGCATGGGTTCCTCCTGTTATTTAGCCAGAATGATCGGTAAGCGGAAGAATGGGTTAAATGGTTTTTCCAGGCAAAGTATTTGAACCCATCATATAACAAACATCGGCAAGGATAAAGAGGTCGGTTGTAAATATTATAAGAACAAAGGATCGTTAACTGGGCGTACATAAAAAAACGGGCAAAAAAAAGGACAACCCGAGAAATTGTCTGTTAGGACCGTTATGACTGGCAATGAATCGGTAACATGCTTGCGCTGTCCTGCTTGCGGCAATACGACATTTTACTTGTTCACCGACAGCTCATATTTTGCAATATAGTCCCCCACAGTAATCTTTCCACAAAGCTCCGCAATAAGGGCATATGGAACGGCGTCGGCATTCTTAAATCGGATGCAGCTCTTCCCGATATCAAGCTTAGTCTTTACATATTTCGGATATTCGGCCGTAAACCATTCCAATATCTCCGGGAACGCGTAAAGCCCCATGTGGTAAAGGGCGATATGGTTTTTCTGTGAGGCGATGCCCATGAACGGCAGCGGTTCCTTTGGGTTTACATGGTAGCCCGCCGGGTATATGCTGTGCGGAACAACATAGCCGATCATGCCATACTGCATGGTTTCTTCAAAGCCTGCTGGTAGGTTTTCTTTTACGGCACATCTTAGCAGCTCCAATGCCTGCTTTCTGTTTTCCGGCACCTGGGCAATGTATTCGTCGGGCGTGTTTGCTGCATATGTCATGGGGGTCCCCCTTTTTCTTGTAAGTATTTGAGCAAATACACTTATGTCTAATCAATAACCAAAGCAAGGGGTACCTGCCGCGATGACGGTTCACGTTTTTTCAAAAAAAGGCGCTTGCATGTTCCGCAGAACTACAAGCGCCTTTTCGATCTCTTTTACTCGTGGTGATGGTGGCTGTGGTTGCAATGTGCGGCGGCAATTTCCTCCCCCGCCTCGGTCAGGGCTATGCTGCCCAGATCCAGCACCGGGGTATTGCCTAAAAAGTTGGGATTAGAGGCGCCCTCTGCTACCGTGGCACAGAAATATTCGTAGAGCGCACTTGTCTTGTACTCCTCATAACCGTATTTGCTCAGAGGCATGTCATAATCTAGTGTGATAAGGCCCAAGTTTTCCAGCTCTTGCAGGAAGGCGCCCGCCTCTTTGACCGTTTCCATGTCGTCATCCGCCGCTTGCAGGAAAACCGGCGCCAGAGCGGTGGAGACAAAAGCCTCTTCCCGGCTATCCGTTATGGTAAACCGGGCCACGGGCAGATAATGGTGGTGGCTGAGCTGATGGAGAAAATCCTTTTGGCCTTGAGTCACCTCAATCGAAGCGGCATGGGCATCAGCGTGATGGGGGTGCTCATGGTCGTGGTCGTGGCCGCAGCCGCAGCCGCAGTGTTCGTGGTGTGACATTGTTATACTCCTGTCTTTTTGGCTTAATGAAACTATCATACACAGAAGGGGCGGGAAAGTCCACGCCAATGTGCGGGGGAATGGGTGTGGTTGAGGCGTTTATTTAAGGGTCAGGCAGCGGTAGTGAGAAGATCAGAAAAGCGGCCTGATGCTGGTGGGGATGGCGGGAACTGATTCAGGCCGCATTTTTGCGCTACGCTCGCGCATCACTCATGAGAGGCTCATTTGCCTGCGCTATAAATCCCTTCTAGTGCAAGGCTGAAGAAGTCATTAAACATTTGCATCTGTTGCAAAGGCCTCTGAACCCATTGGTGAAATTGTGACGTAAAGGCGCAATACGCCTTCGCCCGTGTTGATAACCTGCAAGCTTTCCTGCCCATCAACCTGCATTAACTCCCCCACTTGCAACGGGGTTTCATTGCCATCCGTGACAACCCTGGCATTACCCTCCATGACCTGCAGGAAAAGGGTCGATTCTAGATGTGTGTGCCCCGGCAGTATTTCGCCTTTTGCAATGTTTAGAACAAAGGCAATGACATTATCGCTTTTGAAAATCATTCGTTTGGCGATTTTTTCCTGAGGCTCATGAAAGTAATCGTTGAAAATAAACTTGTTCATAGAGGAATCCTCCCTTAGTTTAAGCTTAGGCTTTAATATACCCCATTTGGGGCATATAACAACCTTTTCTATAAGTGTACAGATGAGCAATTACTTTTTGGCGCGGATGAGGGGATTTGATTTCGGCCATCGGGAGGCCGAGCTTGCACGCTGTGCGGTGCTCGTCAAACCTGGGAACGAAAACCCGGGGCGGGCAAACGCGTCACTGGCGCGTTTGCTGATCCGCACTTCGAATTTTCTTTAACTTTTGCGGATGAGGGGATTTCTTTCGGGCTTAGCTTCGCTTGCTTGCGTTCCACGCTGCGCCGCTTGCCGCCCGAAAGCCGGCCGCTAAAATCGCTCCACTGGAGCGATTTTGCCGCTTTGCGACCCGCGGCTTCAAATCCCCTCGAATTTGCCTACCAACAAGAAAAGCCACCCGAATGGGTGGCTTTTCTTGTTGGTGCGGATGAGGGGATTTGAACCCCTAAGGTTTCCCCGACGGATTTTAAGTCCGTTGCGTATGCCGTTCCGCCACATCCGCATAACGGCGCAATGGTTCAGCTTTCCCCGCTTCCACCAATGCGCGTAAAATTATTGTACCATGCGGATGCGTTTTGTCAATTCCGTAACTTGCGATACCCGCAGGCCATTTTGGCGGCACTTACACCTTTTTGGGCAGCGCCTCAGTAAACAGCATGTTCACGATCTCAATATCGGTGTAGTAATGCTTCAGAATCTCGCGATAGTTCTTCCCTTCCTGCGCCATGCCGTTCGCGCCCGATTGGCTCATGCCCACGCCATGCCCGTAGCCCCGTGTGTTAATAATCACGTCCCCGTCGGTAAACGCTATGGAAAACCACGCGCTTCTTAACTCCAAAGCGCCGCGCAGTTCCCGGCCCGTTACCTCTACTTTTCCCAGGCGAACGCTCTCCACGCGTCCGCTTTTAAACCGGCCTTCAATTTCCACCTGCTCTTCCAAAGAGGAAGCTTTCAAGCCCGCCTTGGGCCACCGCTTGTTGACAGCGGAAACAAACTCCTTGCGTGTCATGCGTTCCTCGTCCCGCAGGTGGCTGGAACCCACCTCGTTTTCGCTTTCCACGCCCCGCAAATACGGGCGCGCGGAGGCGAACACGTTCTCACTATCCTCCGTCTGCCCGCCAGATGCGGCGTGGTAAAGCGCCTCAATAAGAGCGCCATCATATTCGAGCACTTCGCCGGATGTTTCTTCTACGGCGGTACGGATTTTTTTCATGTTGTCCGCATAAGCGGAGCCCCACTTTTCATGGCAGTCCTCGTCGCTGTCATATGCCTGGCAGCAGGTGCTGTCGGTACAAATCTGCGCGCCTTTGGAGCAGCCGCCGTCCTTGATGCGTTTTAAGGTATAGGTGCGCGCGGCGACGGCCTGCGCTTTTAGTGCCTCCACATGAAAAGAGGCAGGCATTTCCGCCGCCACTACCCGCTCTAGATAGGTCTCCACCGGCATGGAAACGGTTTTGCCTGTTTCTTTGATATAAACCTGGACGTATTCCTGCTCCCCAGGTCTGTCGCGCACCCTCTCTTCCTGCGGCGTGCAGGCAAACACGCAGCCGCGCAGCAGCAGGATCAGCAGTGCTACAAGCCCAGCTATCAGAAATACCCGTTTCCAGACAATATGCTTCACAGGCAACACCCCCGTCATACAGCGTATTGTACAGACGGCAGAATTATGCTCCGGTCAATTGATGGCGGGGATTTCGCATGAATTGCGCGCAATACCGCTTTGCGTGTCGAACATTGCATGATAGAATGATATGGGATTACCCCCTGCACTTAACAGTGGGGATAACTTGCCGCCGAACTTTTGCCGCCAATCAAGATAAAAAACGCAGAGTGGCAGCAAAAGAGCAATACAAGAATTCGTAATGTTGAAGGGGTAATAAAACAGGGGGAGGCATCGTATGGATCTCAACGCACTGATGCGGCGTATCCAGCAGGGCGACCGCGAGGCTTTTGCAACGCTGTATGCGCGCTACAACAAGACGGTATTCCGGATTGCGCTCGATTCCACCCACAACAACGAGGAAGCCAAGCAGGTGGTTGTGGCCGTGTTTCGGGAAATGTACCAGACCATACGCACGAAAGGCCCTTACCTGGGCGATCTGTACGGCTGGTTGGACGCGTTAACCGCAAAGCAGGTGCGCTTGCGCCGCATGATGCGGGTGGGCGTCGGAAACGAAATAAAGACCCAGCCTGTTTCTTCGGACAAGCCCCGCCGGTATACGGAGGAAGAGGCTGCGGCTCTAGAGGAACGGGCGCAAAGGCGTCTGCAGGGTATCCCGGGAAAAGCGGAAGAAAACCAGCGCAGTGCGTGGCCTTCCATAGCGGCGTTGAGCGTTACCGCGCTGCTGCTTTTGTGGGTGCTCGTAGGGCTGTTGGGTACGTTTTCCATACTCCCCCGCTGGGATCTTGGCTATGCGTGGTTTAACGAGACGCTGTTTACGCTGTTCTAAATTACAGGCAGGAGGCAGGCATGGAGTTTTCTTCACCGCACGCAACAAAAGTGTTCCTGCGGCTTGCGCCCGAAAAGCAGAAAAAAATATTCGATGCCGCTGCGGCGGAGTTTGCGAAGCATGGCTTTGACAGCGCGAACACAAACGTCATTGCCCGGCGCGCCGGGGTGAGCGTAGGCTCCCTGTTCCAGTATTTTGTAACCAAGCAGGAGTTGCTTCTGGCGCTGGTGGATTACGGCACACAGACGCTGCTTGCGCCGGTAATTGAAACCATGCGCGAGCCGCGGGACGCGGTGGCGCTCTTTCGTCACATGCTGCTGTGTGCGCGGGAATTTGCGCAGAATAACCCCGATTACAACCGCGTCTACCTTGGCGTAACAGCCGCCCTCCCCTCCCCCATGGCGACGCAGCTTGCCCGGAGGATTGAGGAGCGTACCATTGCCTCCTATCGCCGCGCCATCCGCAGGGGTGCGGAGGAGACCGGCGTTCAGGAAGGCTGCCTCGCGTTTTTGATGGACAACTTAGTGCTGTCCTTCCAGTTCTCCTTCGCCTCGGAATACTACCATGAACGGCTCATTGCCTATACGGGCATCGACCCGCACCATGATGGAGATAGGCTGATCGAAGGGCTGTGCAGTATGGTGGGGAAGCTATTATAGGAATGATGTTTGATTAAGAAGCCCTCCGGCGTTTTCGTCGGAGGGCTTTTCAGTTGCTGCAGATAAGTATGGGTTCTTAAGGTTAACGACCTAGGTGGGGTCTGGGGCAGAGCCCCGGAGTCGTCTTACGCCTCCGCCTTGGGTGCAGACTCCCCCGCCTGTGGCTTGTACTGCTTGGGGAAGTTCTTCCACAGCAGGAACACAAGCAAACAGGTGCCGACCTTATCCATTAAATTGTTGATCACCTTGGTAACAAAGGAGGCGGCGAATATATTGGTGCCGCTTTCCCTGAGCCACAAGAACAGGAAATCCATGCCCGTGCCGGTTAGCCCTCCGTATACCCAAACGCCGATGGGCGTGCCGATGAGCGGGGCTACAATGCTCAAAATCAGGCCGGTAATGAGCGCGACGATGAAGTTGAACGAGTGCTTCTTAGCAATAAAACCAACGATGATGCCGATGGCCACGTTGACCAGCAGGAACGGGATGTCCTTGACGTTGAACAGGATGCCGGTCAAGAGATTCGTCAGCCCGCCCACGGCCGCTCCGTACCACGGCCCGGCAAGGACCGCAACGAACACGGTACCTATGGTATCAAGATACAGCGGAAGTTTTACGGAACTCGTAAGAATTCCCAGCACGATATTAGCGGCGATGGCGAGGGCGCAGAATACCAGAGTCCTTGTCTTTTCGTTTCGCATGGCGTGCTCCTTTATTATTCTATTTTGAACCGTTACAGTAAATCTGGCGAAAAGGTATGTAAGGAGAATATGGGCAGCGCGAGGTTGCGTTCTTTTAACAGCAGGGTAAACTCTTCCATGAACACACCCAAGCCTTCCGCTTCCCGTGCGGGGTTCAGGGGTCTTTGCGTTTTATCGAAGCAGTAGAGTTCACCGCCCCAATCGCCCATGCAAGTTTTATTAACCCCGCAGCAGGGGCTGCCGTCTATTCCCATTATGCCAAGCAGACGGAACCGCTCCGGATGCGCCGCATATTCTGCCAGCTGATCCACAACGGGTGCAAGGAGCGTCTTACAATGCGCGCGGAAAAACGGGTTATCAAACTGTTCTTTGACATGCCCCCACCTGCGTGCGCCATACAGCGTAAACTCTGGGCAGGGCATTTGAATGAGCCCTACGCCGTTCTGGAGCAGGGCACTTACCGCCCGCTCGCGCAAAACGCGCTCCGCCTCGTATTCCTCAATATTGAAGGAAACGACTTTGGAAGCGGGGTTCAATACGCAATGGCAAACAGTCATAATTCTACTTGGCGTGCAGCCGCTTAAACACTGTATATCCTGCATCTTGATCCATTCCTTGCTGATGTGTGTATCTATCATAACCGCCGCAAGAAAAAGCGTCAACCTTTTTTGAGAATAACGGTAGTAATATAGAATTAATATGAAATACGCTGTCCTGTTCATGCGGAGCAAGCGCATAAAAAAACCGCCCTTTGCGGGCGGGACGGTAATAATTACAGGATTGCTACCGCGCGACGATTTCCTTGATGTAAAATTCGCGCCCGCTTAAGAGTTCCCACCTGCGCGAGCCGCAGTGCGGGCAAAGGTAATTGCTGCCAAGTAGGTTAAACACCTTGTTGCAATCTCTGCACATGCCGTTGCCGGGCAGGATTTCAATCTCCAGTTTCGTATCTTCCAGTATGGTGCCGTCCACCGCCACGGGGAAGCATGCTTCTACATAGCGAGGAATCATGGAGGAAAGCTCGCCGATCTGCAGCACCAGAGTTTCGATCTCTGTCAGTTGCTGCTCCGCCGCCACCTTCTCCACTGCCTTTACCACTTCCATTACAACGCCCAGTTCATGCATGTTGCTTAAGCCAAACCTTTTTCAACGATCTTTTGATATTCTTCAGGGGCTTTGCCCCTGAAACCCCACCTAAGGGACACGTCCCTTAGGCAGCCCCCTCCTAAAACGACCTGGAATAGGGCGTTTACAGATGGGTTTTTAGGGCAGTTACGGCCCTAAACGGAGGTTTGGGGGGACGGAACCAAGCGCCGCCTGCGGCGGATGAAGCGAGGTGTAGTCCCAGTGAGCAAGGGAATGAAGAAGAATTCTGCATGACCATTGCGAACTGTGGGGCCAGAGCCTCCAAACGTTTACTCCTTCACAAACACGCGCGCAACCTTCTTAAGCGCGATCTTGCCCTTGCGCTTGAGTATATGCTTTACAATATGAGGCTTCAGCTCGTTAAAATCAACACCTTCGCCATCGTATTGCCGCAGAAGGGAAATGGCGTCAAACTTGCACTTGGTGGTGCACATGCCGCAGCCCACGCACAGGAATTCATCCACCACGGTAGCCCCGCAGCTTAAGCAGCGCTCCGTCTCCTTTTTGACCTGCTCTTCGGTAAACGTACCCCGTAAATCCCGGAACGTTTCCCGTGACTGTCTGCCGTCCACATGCCCGGTAGAGAGCCGGGGGCTGCGGTCGTAGCCGGGCAGTTCAATATTCTCCTTATCCAGCGCCCGGTATTCGCCCTTGCTGCGGCCAATCAACAGGCTCTGGCCGGGGTGCACGGCTCGGTGGATAGAGATTGCGGCCTGCTTGCCTGCGGCGATGGCGTCGATCACGAACTGTGGGCCGGTCAAAGCGTCTCCACCCGCGAACACGTCCGGGTCGGCGGTCTGGTAGGTAAACGGATCGGCTTTAATGGTTCGGTTGGGGTTCAGCTCAATATTCGTGCCATCGAGCAGCTTGCCCCAGTCGATGCCCTGGCCGATGGAGAGAAGCACATGGTCGGCAGGTACAAGCTTTGTATCGTCTTCATCATAGGCCGGGTTAAACCTGCCGTTTTCATCGAACACGCGTACGCAGCGCTTGAATATCACGCCCATGACGCGCCCGTTTTCAACCACAATACGCTTGGGGCCCCAAGAGTTGTTGATGGAAATGCCCTCGTCCACGGCCTCCGCCACTTCTTCATCCAGTGCGGGCATCTCCTTGCGGCTCTCAAGGCAATAGAGCGCCACATCTTCAGCGCCGGTACGGACGGCGGTGCGCGCCACGTCTATGGCCACGTTGCCGCCGCCTATGACGATGACGTTGCCGTTTAGCCGCACGTTCGCGCCAAGGTTCACATTGCGCAGGAAGTCCACGCCGGCAATCACGCCCTCCGCGTCCTCTCCTTCAATGTTGAGCATGCGGCCAGATTGCGCGCCGATGGCGAGATAGAACGCCTCATATCCTTCCCTGCGCAGGTCGCTTAAGGTGATGTCGCGGCCAACTTCCACGCCGGTTTTGAATGTGACGCCAAGTTCTTTGAGAATGTCGATCTCGGCGTTGACCACATCCTTTTCCAGCCGGAAGGAGGGGATGCCCAGCGTCATCATGCCGCCGAGAGCTTGTTGCTTTTCAAATACCGTCACATTGTAGCCGTCGATTGCGAGGTAGTACGCGCAGGCAAGGCCCGCGGGGCCCGCGCCGACCACGGCGATCTTGTTGCCGTAACGGTGGCGGATTTCGGGGATATAGCGGCTTTCTTTTTTCAAATCCTGCTCGGCAATAAACTTTTTGATTTCGTCAATGGCCACAGGATCGTCCACGTCGCCGCGCGTACACGCGGACTCGCACTTTCTCGGGCAGAC
>JAEYSE010000028.1 GCA_023435025.1 Bacillota bacterium | reverse complement strand
GCTTCTTCAAAGCACAGCGGAATGATTTCCATCCAATCCTCCAAAGAGCGTACCGCACGCTGTAACAGCGCAAGTTTATCCGCAAGGAAGCGCATATCCCGCAGTTCTTCAATTAATTCGCGCAACGCCTCATCCGCCATCGGCTTTCGCTTGCGGTACAGCACACGCGCCCGTTCCTGTTTCGGTTCGGGGAATGACGTGAATATACCGCAAAGCGCTTCTTCGTCATGCACGAAAAGAAGCCGTGCAAGCAGTTCCTTCTGCGCCGCTTCTAAAAACACTTGCAGGGCAGCATTAGGGGTTAATTCCATGCGTATCCGTTCCCCGGCCTGTTGCAGCAAAATCCTGAGATATTCTTCAGAACGGTCTCCCACCAGCCGCCATAACGCGGCGCGGTCGGGTTTCCGAATATTGAGTGGCCGGATGTCCTTTTTAAGCAGCGCCCGGCCCATGGCGTTACAATAGACTGGCTCAAACAGGTTGATCAGTGCCTCATCCGGCTCGGGGCAGTGCCCGCGCAGCAAGCGGGCGACCGCAGGCGGTTCAAACGCAAGCAGGAACCGCGTTTCCAGCAGCAGCTTTCCCAGATAAGCATTGATAAAAGAGACGCCTTCCCCCGCAACGGGAAAAACCAGTGGGTAATCGATCATGCACGGGATGTCGTGTGTACCGTGCCAAAAATCGTACCTGCGGAAAAACTCCGGCAGCGCCTCATGGCAGGTAGAGAGGTAGGCAAGGTTTCCGGTCCGGAATGGGGCGCGCTGAAGTTCGGCAAGCAACGTTTTCCCGCGCTCGAATTCCAGACGCACTTGGGAGCGACCTTCTAAAAACAGCGCAGCAAGCGGGGTTTCAAGTATAAGCTGCGCCGCATCAACAAGGCCTCCCGCCTGCCGCAAGCGCAGCCCAAGGCAGAAGCAGATAGAACGGTAAAGAGACTTCGCGGTTTCCACCGGTATGGAGCTTGAATCTCCCATGGTGTAACGTGCCGTCTCATCCGAAAGGAGCGCATACAGGCCAAGCTGCAGCTTTGAGACATCCGCTTCTCCAAACAATCCGCAGCTCAGGCCGTATCGCAGCACGGCATGAAAATAACTTTCGTTCTCTCTGATTTGCTCCGGTTGATTGGGGGAAGGGAAATTACTCTCCATATTACGCCTCCCCGCCGTATCGGATATCGCGGCAAAGGTCCTCAAGCAGCGTGCCGGTCAGGAACTCCACGGAGCCTTCGCAGTCTCCGTCGAATTGCTCCTTCATGAAGGCGATCAGCTCGTCATCTGTTAGGGCGCCGAGCGATTCGTTCTTAAAATAGTAGAACGCATCCTGCAGCGCAAGTAGCGTCTCCATATACGTATCCTGAAACAGATAGGGGGAATCGCAAAACACAAACACCAGTTTTTCTAAAATGCCCTTGCCGAACTCCACGCGTCCGGTTTCAGAAAGCGCGGCCACGCGCTTTTCCATCAGTGTTGCAATGTCCTGCTCGCTTAATGTTAGCCCATACCTTGCGGTCAGCGCGTTTGTTTCGCGCAAGCCCTGCGCTTCCATGGTTCGCTGCAGCATCATTGGGGAAAGGAATTGCTCCACGTTGCATCACCTCCGGCTCATTGTATCCCCGCTGAAGCTTAAGTACCAGTCTTGAAAAAGCATCCATTTTGTGGTATAGTATCAGTGTAAAATAAAAAAACTGCAGCATATTGCCGCAGTTTTTTTGCTTAAGCAGTCCCCTTTAGAAACTGACTACCCCAAGATGCTCCAACAGTATCTTTGTACCGATCAATATTAGCACAACGCCGCCTACGATCTCCGCTTTAGACTGCAAATTCCCCCGCGCGATATGCCCAAGCCGCACGCCGATGCAGGAAAGCGTGAAGGTAATAAGACCTATCAACAGGGAGGCGGGCAAGACATCCACTTCCAGGAACGAGAACGTAATACCCACCGCCAGCGCGTCGATGCTGGTGGCGATGGCGGAAAGCAACAACTGGCGCAGGGAAAACGCATCCGTCCTGGGTCCGCATTCGCCCTTGCTGTCACAGGTCTCTCGGGATTCGTATATCATTTTACCGCCAATAAAGGAAAGCAGCACAAAAGCAATCCAATGATCGATCGGGACAATATAGGTTTTGAATTGTGTACCCAAAAGAAAACCAAGAAGCGGCATCAGCGCCTGGAATACGCCGTAAAACCCGCCGGTTAAAAATACGTTTTTGTATTTCAGCTCGCGCATGGCGAGCCCTTTACATAGGGCAACGGCGAATGCATCCATGGAAAGTCCAATTGCGAGAAAGATAAGCTCCCAAGTCGACATACGTTGCGGTTCCTCCGTGCTTCTCTTATGTGTTGAAGGGCAAACAAAAAACCCACGGGCAACGTTATGCTGCCCATGAGTCTTGCTATCAAAAGGCAAACCAGGCGGTTAAGCCAGCATGTTGACTTGCCTCGCAGCTTTAGGTGCGCTGCGTAACTACTCCCTCACGGAATATCCATGCCAGTATACCACGGGAAAGCCATTTCTTCAACAGGGAGTATGCCGGTTTCTACGTACAAAAGGCATGCCGGAGCCGCTATCTGGAGTAGAACTCAATCACCATGCTGTCGTTAACCTCCACCGGAATTTCCTCCCGAAGCGGCAGGCGGAGAAGCTTGCCGCTGAAAGCGTCCCGGTGCTTCTCAATATAGGGTACGCTGAACGCCTGTGTGTCCAGGAAGTTCGCGTTCAGGTGTTCGTTGGAACGCGTTTTTTCCTTGAGCGATACCGTATCCCCAACCTTGACCTGGTAAGAGGGGATGGTGATTTTCCGCCCGTTCACCAGGATATGCCCGTGCGTCACAAGCTGGCGTGCCTGCCGGATCGAGCTGCCAATGCCGGCGCGGTATACGATATTGTCCAGGCGGCATTCGAGCAGGTTCATCAACACGTCGCCCGTCTTGCCCTTTTTGCCTACAGCAGCTTCGAAATAACGCCTGAGCTGTTTTTCGAGTACGCCGTAATACCCTTTGATCTTCTGCTTTTCCGTCAGCTGTGCGCCGTATTCGGAACTCTTTCTGCGCT
This sequence comes from Bacillota bacterium, assembly GCA_023435025.1. GTDB lineage: Bacteria > Bacillota > Clostridia > Christensenellales > CAG-138 > JAEYLA01. The sequence continues at coordinate 3,128 of JAEYSE010000028.1, read as the reverse complement.
TCGCAAACGCGGGCGCATTGGCGCGCTTCATCGCCTTGGGGTGGCCGTATACGTTAACGCCCAGCCTGCGGCATTCCTTAAAGCGCGGGCCTCTTTTGGTTGCCATACTATCCTCCTTAAATGGTTAGTTGAATCTAACCGATATACTCAAATATTGGCTAGTTTCTCTAGCCAAAAATCCACTCCGGCTTTGTCAAGCGGCGGGGCAGAGAGCGCCGCTATAACGCGAGCGGCACTGGCACGAACCCTTCTCCGCGTTTTAATTCCATGGTTTCGCGGAATCCCATCTCGTAGAGCATGGCAGACACCACATCAAACTGCCCGTCCAGTCTGTCGGCCACATGCGCGTCGGATGAAAGTATGATGGGCGCTTTTAATTCCAGCAGACGCTTTAATAAAAACGGGGCAGGGTAGGGGTTTTTGATAAACCCCCGGGCGATAGCCCCGGTGTTTACCTCTATTATCTTTCCAGTTTTTGCGATCGCCTCAATCGCCTCGAGTGTGATACGCCGATAGGCCGGGCTTTGAGAATCGAAGTAGCGGCCGTCCCCGTTGCGCTTCTCTATCACGTCGAAATGCCCCACGATATCCACCTTATCGGTCGTCACATAGGAGACCAATAGGTCGTAATATGCCCGCGCCATATTCAACGCGTTGCCAGCGAAGCCTTCGTCGATGCAGGCGCGCATCTGCTCATGGGTGTTGTCAACCGTGTGGTACTTGCCGTTTGCAAACAGGCAATGCAGGGAGCCTATGATATAGTCGTAACCGTCCGTCGGCTGGGGGGCGAGGCCGTCGTTTTCAAGGCCCAGAAAAATATCAATTTTGCCCGCATACTGGTTCTGCAATTCCAGGATTTCTCTGCGGTAAGCAAGCGTTCCGGTAGGGGTCATGCAGCAGCCGCCTTGGAAGGCGGTGTACGCATGCCCGGAAAAGCCGATGGAGCGGAACCCCAGTTCCATTGCCTTTTCCACAATTTCAAGCGGCGTATTCTTCCCGTCGCAATAGACGGTGTGGGTGTGCAGATTGGAATGGATGCGCATGCGTACTCCTGTTCAGAAGACTACCTATTTCATCGTCTCCTGCTTGGTTTTATTGTCCACCACATGCCGTTTTTGCAGTTCACTCAGCACTTCGCTTGGCTCAATGCCCATTTCGCAAAGCAGCACCATCATGTGGTAGGCAAGGTCGGCGGCTTCGTATACGGTTTCCTCGCGGCTGCCCTTCATGGCCGCGATTACGACCTCGGCGCACTCCTCGCCAACTTTTTTCAGGATTTTTTCCTTCCCCTTTTCAAACAGGTACGTGGTGTAGGAACCCTGCGGCATGGATTGTTTGCGTCCCTCAATCAGGCCGTAAAGGGAGGAAAGCGAGAATTTCTCCGGCTTCTCCCCGTCGTAGAGGGTGTTGAAAAAGCAGCTTTCCTCGCCCGTGTGGCAGGCAGGACCGTCTTTTAGCACCTCAACCACCAGCGCATCCAGGTCGCAATCCGCGTTGATGCGCACGATATGTTGCACGTTGCCGCTCGTTTCCCCCTTGCGCCAGAGCTGCTTGCGGGAGCGGGAATAGAAGCAGGTGCGCTTTTCAGTGAGACTGATTCGCAGACTTTCGGCGTTCATGTAAGCCAGCGTCAGCACGTCACCGGTCATATAATCCCGCACGATGGCTGGAATCAAACCGTATTCATCAAACTTGAGTTCCTGTAACCACGTATCCAGTATCATTTATACCCTCATTTCCACGCCGTTGTCACGCAAATAAAGTTTCAGTTCCCGGATATTTACTTCCCGGAAATGGAATATTGAGGCTGCAAGCCCCGCGTCCACTCCAGGTACGTTGCGGAACAGCTCTAAAAAGTGCTCCTTGCAGCCCGCGCCGCCGCTCGCGATAACGGGGATTTTCACCAGCGCGCAGATAGCGGATAATAGCGGGAGATCAAACCCATTTTTGACGCCGTCCGTATCGATGCTGTTCACCACAAGCTCGCCCGCACCGTGGTCCTCGCCGTATTTCGCCCAAAGAAGCGCGTCCATTCCGGTATCCTCTCGCCCGCCTTTTTGGAAGATGTGAAATTCGCCATTCACTCGTCTGACGTCCATGGATAATACAACGCACTGATTTCCGTACTTTTTCGCGGCCTCCCCAATCAGCGCCGGGTTCTTGATGGCCCCGGTATTCACGCTGACCTTGTCTGCCCCGCATTTTAACACGCGGTCAAAATCGTCCACCGTATTGATGCTGCCGCCCACCGTCAGCGGGATAAATACTTCCTTTGCCGTGCGGGCGAGAACGTCCGTAAACAGCTTTCGCTCCTCAAAACTCGCCGTGATGTCGTAAAACACCAGCTCGTCCGCACCGGTTTCGTTGTAGTAACGGGCGAGCGCCACCGGGTCCTCCACATCCTGTATTCCTTCAAAGTTTACGCCCTTTACCACACGGCCCGCGCGCACGTCCAAGCAGGGGATGATGCGTTTTGTGATCATATCGCATCTCCCTTTGCGATGCGGATGGCGCGGGAAAGGTCCAGCTTCTTCACATACAGCGCCTTGCCCAATATCGCGCCGTACGTGCCCATATCGCGCAGCGCCGCGAGTTCGTGTTCAAAGCTGATGCCGCCGGAAGCGACAACGGAAAGGCCGTTTAGCTCCCGCAGCCTGCGGTAGGCGTCAAGATTGGTGCCGCCTAGCTCCCCGTCCTTCGAGATATCTGTATAGATCACGGTGGAAACGCCCGCGTCCCGCAGGCGCTGACAGAACGTGAAGGAATCGAGCCCCGTATTTTCCAGCCAGCCGGAAACGGCCACGTAGCCCTCCCGCGCGTCCACGCCTACGGAGATTTTATCACCGTAAAGCCGTACCATGGTTTCTACAAACGCAAAATTCCGCACCGCCACCGTGCCCAATATCACGCGTCCCACACCAAGCGCGAGGTACTTTTCAATGCGGTCCTGATCCCGAATGCCGCCGCCCACTTCCACAAACAGGCCGGGAAGCTTCGCTATGGAGCGGATAACATCAAAATTCACGGCTTCGCCTTCCTTTGCGCCGTCCAGGTCCACAACGTGCAGGTTGACCGCGCCCTGTTCCATGAACTGCTCCGCCGCGCGTACAGGGTCGTTGCCGTATACC
>JAEYSE010000023.1 GCA_023435025.1 Bacillota bacterium | reverse complement strand
TTATTCGCCTAATGAAGATTGATGAGGCATCAAGCAAGAAGAACTAAGGAATCTTTGTATATAATCAATTATACGTCCCAACATATGGAAGTGCAATGTGGTTCGTTATATATTCATATCCTTAGTTGCGCGACATCTACACGCGCGCGAGAGCGTATGTAGGAGTTCAAAATGCTGAATTTCTTGGCGCACATTTGGTGCACAAATTTTTAAAAACGTGCGCTAAACCGTCAAGAAGAGTTTTTAACAAAGCTAGTAATTTAGCCACATGTTAGCTTCATGCAGATTGATGAAATTTGATCAATTCACAACTCTGACTCTGTAGGTCGCACGTTCGAATCGTGTTGGGCGCACCAAGAAAAAGCCCTGGAAACTCTAGCTTTCCGGGGCTTTTCTGTTTCTCGTTTTGCATGCTTTTTGGAATTAATTTTTGGTTAACGCACATTTTTACGCACAACGCTTCATGGCATAAGAGGTATGGCCAAGTCTGCCCTGCCATGTTCCTGCGTGAAATGCATCAAGCGCATTAGCCTGAATAGCGCTCCAGAAACTGCTTGGTGCGCTGCTCCTTTGGGTTTGAAAACAGTTCCTCGGGCGCGCCGCATTCCACGATGGCGCCGTTATCCATAAATATAACCTTATCGGCTACCTCACGCGCAAACTGCATTTCGTGCGTGACAATCACCATCGTCGTGTTTTTGTCAGCCAGGCTTTTTATCACCTTCAACACTTCACCGGTCAGTTCTGGGTCAAGCGCGGAGGTCGGCTCGTCAAAGCAAAGGATATCGGGCTTTAATGCGAGTGCCCGCGCAATCGCCACGCGCTGCTGCTGCCCGCCCGAAAGCTGATGCGGATAAAAATCCAGCTTATTTAAAAGCCCGACCTGATCCATCAGCGCGCGGGCATTTTTGTCAATATCGGAAAGGATGCTCCTGCGATTTTCCTTATAATCCGCTCTTTTTCTTGCGAGCATCTCACATGCAAGCGTGATGTTTTTAAGCGCCGTGTACTGGGGAAACAGGTTGAATGCTTGAAAAACCAGCCCAAAATGCAGCCTTCTTTTGCGAATTTCTTCATCGGAGAGCCGCTGCGGGTTTTCGCCGTCAAATATCGTGCTGCCGTTCACGCTGATCATACCTTCGTCGGGTGTTTCAAGAAAATTCAGGCACCTGAGCAGCGTCGTTTTGCCGCTTCCCGAGGAGCCGATGATCGCCAATGACTCACCCTTTTCAAGTGAAAACCCTATATTTTCAAGCACAACGGAAGACCCAAAGCTTTTTTTTAAGTGTCTTACCTCTAAAACAGACATACGGATCTCCTTTAAACCCTGAAATAGCTGAGCCTGCGCTCCAAGTACCCAAACAGCAGCGTTAGTATTCCGCAAAACAGCAGGTAGAAGGCACCCGAATAGAAAAGCGGCCAGATGATCGCGGCGGACTTGATATAGTCTTCGGCCTCCATGACGATCTCTCGAACAGCGATCACCCGGGCGAGCGACGTATCCTTTACAAGCGTAATGATCTCGTTAGACATGGGGGGGACGATGCGCTTGATGACCTGCAACAGAATTACCTGAAAGAAAATCTGTCTTTTTGTCATCCCAAGCACCTGGCCGGCCTCGTATTGCCCCCGCGGAACGCTTTCGATGCCGCTGCGGAATATCTCCGAAAAATATGCCGCGTAGTTAATCACAAAAGCGATCAGCACCGCCTCCATTCGCGGGAAAGCAGACCCTCCCCAAATGAGGCCAGGTCCGTAAAAGACGATGATCACCTGCAATATCAGCGGTGTGCCGCGTATCGCCCAAACAAATGTCTTAGTAAGCCATTTTAAAGGCGTAAACCTGCTCATCGATCCGAACGAAATGCCAAGACCAAGCGGAACGGCGCACACAAGCGTAAGGATAAATATTAAAAATGTTTTCAGGAATCCTTGAAGCAACGTTTCCGTAACAACAGCAAAGCTCATAACATACGATCCTTTTTTAGAGGAATAGGGAATAGGGAATAAGGAATAAGGAATAGGGCCTGTTCCACAGACACATGTGGTGCATGGAACAGGCCTTTTAATAAAACTATTTGGTAATCAGGCGCTGCGTGAGGCCATATTTTTCGGCGATTTTAGCCATTGTACCGTCTTGCAGCAGTTCGTTCGTAATTTTGTTGAATTCGGCAGCGGCAGTGCTACCAACACGCAAGCCGATCGCATATTCCTCGGCTGTCAGGTTCATGCTGGTAATGGTGATCAGCTCAGCATAATCCGTACCTTCGCCTGTCATGGAGGCCGCCATCGTCCCGTCAATGACGGCCACATCTGCCGTACCGGCCTTGACTTCCAGCAGCGCCTTGGCCTGCGAGTCGACGGCGGTGTAAGTAGCGCCGGACAGATCGGCTTTGATCGCGGCCTCTCCCGCGGAGCCTGCCTCAGCAACCACGGAAACGCCGTTCAGGCTAGCCCTGTCTGTGTACTTGGAGGCGTCGGCCGAGCGGATCACGGCAACCTGCTCGTTCAGAAGATACGATTGCGTAAACATCATGTTTTCCTTGCGCTCCTCCGTTACGGTCAGGCCGTTCCAGATGCAGTCGATGGTTTTTGCTTTCAGCTCGATCTCCTTCGTATCCCAGTTGATAAATATGAAGTTGGGCTTAACGCCGAGCTTCGCGCAAAGCGCCTCGGCATACTCGGTATCAAAACCAACCAGCTTGCCATCTTTATCCTTATAGTTCATAGGCTCATAAGCGGTTATCCCAATAATCAGTTCACCCTTTGCCTTGATATAGGCCAAATCATCTTCCGCATTGCCTACCTGGCCGGAAGCGGCCGGAGATTCGGCTGCAGGAGCGGTGGATGCGGCGCTGGGCGCCGAATCCGAACCCGGCGATGCAGCCGCGGGAGACAGCCCTGCGTTATTCGAAGCACAGGCGCTAAGCACCAAAATAAGCAAGGCGATAACCAATGAACTAGCAAGTCTTTTCATATTCATCCTCCTGTATGTTGATATCTGTTCAAAATACTTTATCATTATAACACATTAGCACGCTAATACAACAAATCGTTTTTTCCATTTCGGTTTCTGAATGATTGCGGCGCTGATTAATCAATGGGAAGTTCAAACCAGTGACGGCGAGGCTACATAAACAGAAGCGAGTCTAATGGCGCCTGGATCACTCGACTATTTAGTTGACAAATCGTAAGTCGGGTAATATTATATCAATAATTGAATAGCATCTTCAGGGCAGGGTGAAATTCCCTACCGGTGGTACAGCCCACGAGCCGCAAGGTATGATTCGGTGAGATTCCGAGGCCGACAGTAAAGTCTGGATGAAAGAAGATTAATATACAGTGTTTCTGTGTGTGAATTCGCTCTGGAATAGTTTTTTATTCCAGAGTTTTTTATTAGCACACATTCCTGTCTATGATAAATACCCTGAACGATTTTGTTCAGGGTATTTATGTTTTCGGAGGATTTATGACAGACATAGAATTTATGCAACTTGCTGTCGGACTTGCCCGAAAAGGCTGCGGATGGGTAAACCCTAACCCCATGGTAGGCGCTGTGATTGTAAAGGACAACAGGATCATCGGGCAGGGTTATCATCAAAAATACGGAACGCTTCATGCCGAACGAAATGCTATAGCAAGCTGCGAAACTTCACCCAAAGGCGCAACACTTTATGTGACCCTTGAGCCATGCTGTCACTACGGTAAAACGCCGCCCTGCACCGAAGCAATTATTGAGAGTGGGATACGCCGTGTGGTAATCGGTTCTTCCGATCCAAATCCTTTGGTTGCGGGAAAAGGTGTTAAATTTCTCCGCTCCCAAGGAATCGAAGTAACCGAACACCTGTTAAAAGAAGAATGCGATGCGCTCAACAAAAGTTTTTTTCACTATATCCAAACCGGAACCCCTTATGTTGTCATGAAGTATGCCATGACATTGGATGGGAAAATTGCTACCCGAACCGGGAAATCCAGGTGGATTACCGGGGAGGCGGCTAGGCGGCGTGTTCATGAAGACAGGCACCGCTACTCTGCTATCATGGCGGGGATAGGAACCGTACTCACAGATGATCCTCTTCTGACTTGCCGGATAGAAAACGGCAGAAATCCTCTGCGCATTGTTTGCGATACCAACCTCCGAACACCGTTGCAGGCAAGAATTGTGAAATCCACCAATCTCGCCGGCACGCTCCTTGCCACAGCGGTGGCAGATCCTCAAAAACATAGACCTTATCTGGAGGCGGGTTGTGATGTTACCGTACTACCGGTAAAAGACGGCCATATTGATTTGAACTGTCTAATGCGGGCGCTGGGGGAGAGAAGCATTGACAGCATTTTGCTGGAGGGCGGCGGCACTTTAAACTGGTCGGCCCTGCAAAGCGGGATTGTAAATAAGGTGGAGGCATATATCTCCCCCAAGTTATTTGGAGGCAATGGAAAAACGCCGGTAGCGGGTTTGGGCGTGGATTTACCTGACGAAGCGTTTCGTCTGAGCTGGTCAGCCATCACGCCGGTGGGTGAAGATATTTTATTGGAAAGCGAGGTGCTTTAATGTTCACAGGAATTATTGAGGAAATCGGAAAAATACAGGGTATCCGCAAAGGAAAGGATTCTGCTGAGGTTGTAGTCCGGGCAAGTAGGGTTTTTGAGGATATTCACATAGGAGACAGTATTGCTGTTAACGGTGTATGCCTTACCGTCACTTCCTTTTCCCAAGCCAGCTTTACCGCTGATGTGATGCATGAAACGCTGAACCGCTCTTCCCTCGGAAGCTTGCGTATGGGAAGCACGGTTAATCTGGAGCGGGCAATGTCTGCAAACGGCCGGTTCGGCGGACATATTGTAACCGGGCATATCGACGGCACAGGATCGGTTTCCGCCATCGAAAAGGACGATAACGCTATTTGGTACACCATCAAAACCAGCCCCAATATTCTTAAGTATATCATTGAAAAAGGGTCGATTGCCGTGGATGGCATCAGCCTGACAGTGGCGAAAGCCCATAAGGAGAGTTTCAGCGTATCCGTCATACCCCATACCGCAGCACAGACCATTCTGTCGGACAAACGTATTGGCGATATCGTCAATCTGGAGAATGACTGTATCGGAAAATATGTGGAACGGCTGATGAACGCCCCACAGACAACCAGTAATATTACAGCAGGATTTGTAAAAAAGCACGGCTTCTAAACAGGAGGAAGTAAAATGATTCTTTTTAACACCATCGAAGAAGCTCTGGAGGAGCTTCGGCAGGGCAAAATTATTCTGGTAACCGACGATGAAGACCGCGAAAACGAAGGCGATTTCATCTGTGCCGCACAGTTTGCCACGACCGAGAATGTAAATTTCATGGCGGTACATGGCAAAGGCCTTATTTGTATGCCCATGAGCGCCCCGCTTTGTGAAAAGCTAAAATTCCCTCAGATGGTCAGCGACAATAAGGATAACCATGAAACGGCTTTTACGGTTTCTGTTGACCACATATCAACGACTACCGGTATCTCCGCAGCAGAGCGAAGTATCACCGCCATGAAATGCGTGGGGGATGATGCAAAGCCGGAGGACTTCCGCCGCCCGGGTCATATGTTTCCGCTGCTGGCAAAGAAAAACGGCGTGCTAGAGCGGAGCGGTCATACGGAAGCCACAGTAGATTTGATGCGGCTGGCCGGGTTAAAGGAGTGCGGCCTGTGCTGCGAAATCATGCGGGAAGACGGAACGATGATGCGGACGCCGGAGCTGATGGAGCTGGCACAAAAATGGGGTCTGAAAATGATTACCATCAAAGCGCTGCAGGAATACCGCAAGCGAAATGAAAAGCTGGTTGAGCAAGTTACCTGTTCATCCCTCCCCACACAGTACGGTGATTTCAAGATTTACGGATACATCAACAGGCTGAACGGCGAACATCATGTAGCGGTGGTAAAGGGTGATATCGGAAACGGTGAAAATCTTTTATGCCGTGTCCACTCTGAGTGCCTGACCGGCGATGCATTCGGCTCAGAGCGCTGTGATTGCGGACAGCAGCTTGAAGCAGCCATGAGGCAGATTGAAAACGAAGGCCGTGGAATTCTTCTTTATATGCGTCAGGAAGGCCGGGGGATTGGTTTGATTAATAAGTTGCGCGCCTATGAGCTTCAGGACCAGGGTATGGATACAATGGAGGCAAATCTCGCTCTTGGGTTTCCTGGTGATTTACGGGAATACTTCATTGGTGCGCAGATTCTGCAGGACCTTGGCGTAAAAACACTGCGCCTGCTTACAAACAATCCCGATAAGGTTTACCAGCTATCCGACTTTGGAATAGAAATAACAGAGCGTGTTCCGATACAGATGGATGCTACCGTCCATGATCTGTTCTATCTGAAAACCAAGCAGCAAAAAATGGGTCATATTTTTAACTACTGAGAATAGGAGATTGCAACCATGAAAACATTTGAGGGAAAACTCGTATCCGAAGGCATTAAAATCGGTATTGTTGCCGCACGTTTCAATGAATTTATCACAAGTAAGCTGCTGAGCGGCGCTTTGGATGGACTCAAGCGCCATGCGGTAAGCGAAGATGCAGTCGACATCGCATGGGCTCCCGGAGCCTTTGAAATTCCGCTGATTGCCTCTAAGATGGCGACGAGCGGTAAATATGATGCTGTCATCTGCCTTGGCGCTGTCATCCGTGGCAGCACCACCCACTACGACTATGTCTGCAGTGAAGTATCTAAGGGCATTGCTCACATATCCTTGAACAGCAATATTCCTGTTATGTTCGGGGTGCTGACCACGGAAAACATTGAGCAGGCCATTGAACGTGCGGGCACTAAGGTTGGAAACAAGGGCTTTGACTGTGCAGTCGGCGCCATTGAGATGGTCAACCTAATTCACGAAATGGAAGCGTAGCATGATAAGCGTTATTTTTGACTATGACGGAACGCTGCAAAGCCTTCCTCCCACGCGTCGGCCTTTCGTCTTTGCTATGATACCTCGTAAAGAAGGTTGGCTCCCAGAGGAATTGGAAGGGTAGCGAGATTAGCCGCTGGCTGGGATTCCGCGAAAGAAATGTGGCGGAACTTTAATGCCTGGGCTGCCTCAGCCGGGATATATGCAGAATGATCATGGCGATGAGATGGTCGGTTTAACCCTTGCCGGAAAATATCAACTTCTTTTTGATATTTTGTTTTTATTGCTTAACCAGCCTTAAAAACTACTCAATGATTGCCCATTCACATCCGGTTTGGAGTTTGCGAGTAAGTCAATACAGTTTCCCAAAGTACATACATTGGGTCCTAATATTTTGATTAACATCCTGCCTTGTTTTTTCTGACGGAGCGGCTACAGATGTGACAATGGCACGCCCATCGTATTCAAGTGCCGGCAGATAGGCCTTTCTGGCGAAACTGCCAAAGCCAATCAACGCGACTTTTAATTGTGTCATAAAAACCCCTTTCCCAAAACAGTGATATGTATAAAATTGTAATAGGCGCTTTCTATTAATCAATCTGATTACCTGTTGCTGCATTCCGGTGCTTTTTGGCGTGACTGACAAGCGCATGACTTGTCCTGAGAATGGTTACTCTGCCATTGTTATATACGCAGTCCTGATTGATAGATGGATATCGCCTGTATAATCAAACCGGACATAATGTCGGAATTCAAATCGCATTTGTAAGTAATGGAAGGGAATATGCCTCGCGTGTCTTGCGTGTGAATGATCTGCCGAATTGTTTCTTTCAAATCCTCAGTAAAAAAATCACCATATAAAACAATGTGGCTTGGATTCACGATGCCGGAGAAAGTGCTTATCACTTTTGCTATGGCGGGCCCGGCTTCCCGCGGATTTGCATAGTCGATTGAAAGCCAGTCAATTCCTAATGGGAGGCAAGCGAATTCCCCGGCATATCCGGAGGCCCCTTTTAAAATTTTGCCATCGATCATAATACCCGCACCGGGATTATAATATTTCGGGAAGTAAATTCCCACAATGACGGAAGCAGAATTTATGTTCCTGCCATAACCGGACACCGCTGTATTCACATCGTTTTCTACGACCACAGGCATGTGGTATTTGTATTGGAAATGATCTGGAAAAGAGATGCCTTCGAGTTCCTTATAATCATTGGCTATAATTATACCATCGTGCTCCACCCCCGGCAGAGAAAATGATAAAGTACGTATTGTTGGATACGCTTGTAAGCTTAAGTCGATCATGGCGTCAAAGCTCGCAAGCTGAATACTGCCGAAGCATTGTTCCGTCTGCCATACTATCTCGCCATATAAATTGCCAATACAGGCGTGGATGATATTTTCCCCGTTCCGCACCTGCGCTGAGAGCGCAAGCACATGGGCGTATTCCGCATTAAAGGTATAGGCTTGTGACGGTCTTCCGCCTGTAGTGGAAACTTGCTCACCCAGTATTGCCTCTCCGTTTTCCACAAATTTATTCAATATGTTTCCAACTGTGGCAAAGCTAAGACCTGTGGTCTGAGCCAAATCCTTGATTGTGGAGGTCTTGCAGGAGCACAAGGCCCAAAGAACTGTCTGGGCATTGCTCTTTTTCATGTCGAACATGTTGATACTCATAAAACCCGCCTGTCTAAAGAATCAGCAATCATACTTACAAAAGAGGTACACCACAATAACCCAGCTTAATCGCTGGTTTTGTCTTGCCGTGAAAATCGCTTCCGCATGTTACAAAAACACCAAGATGCTGGGCTTTCCTCAGAAACCACTGGCCAACTTCAGGAGAATGGTAACTACTATAAGCTTCAATCCCATCAAGACCTAATGGGATCAGCTGATCGATCTTATCAAAATTTCCGTGCAGGTTAACTCCCGGATGGGCCAATACTGCTTTACCGTTATTACGATGAATGATATCAATTACATCCCTCATATCGGGATAAGTCATGGGCACATAGCACCGCTTTCCCTGTGCGCAATAATCCCAATAGAAATTTACATATGGGTTATCGCTTCGATGCCCACCATCTCTATAAGGCAGTAAAAGATCATTTCCAGCATATTTTTCGTTCTTCAACAGAGCTTCGGCAAAAGCCTCTCCCGTCCAGCATTCACTCCAATATCCTCCGGAGGTTACTTCCTTGAGATCTTCCTCGGTGAGATCAAAACCCATCTTGTTTACCAGCCTGAGACTTTCTTTAGAAGCATAATCACATTGCTTTCTTACGTTCTGTTCTATGGCTTCAAAATCAGATCTTTTCAATTCGATATCATAGCCAAGAACATGAAAATTGATGTTTTGGTATGTACAGTCAATTTCTATAGCAGGATAATAGTGCAATTGCGTACTTTTCACAATTTCAATTGCTTCCTGAGTTCCTTTTATACAATTGTGATCAGCTATCGCCATTCTGGAAATGCCCGCATCTATACACATTTGAACAAGCTCAGCGGGAGTATAATCTCCATCATTGCTATAGCAGGAGTGGATGTGTAAGTCTGTTTTGTGTAAGACATTTGCACTCATATATTCAGCTTTGCCGCCGTCCATAAGAAAGGATGGTAAAAAATCATATTGCTTTATCATTGAACTCACCTTTTTATATTGGTTATAATAATGGCTATGATAATATAACGGATCTGCTGTAAAGTCAATGGCGAAATACACTGCGTTTTCTGATTAGTTCTTCAAATTCCGCAATCTGTCAGGGGCGTTGCTGTGCTTAGTACTATTTGCTAGCACGTTACGATACATCCCTATTGGAAACAAAGAGCTTAAATGATTATTTGATTTTCATACCCCTTAGATAATACGCTGGTTAGAATATCAAGCCCTCTTTCCAATTCCTCAATGGTGTCCGGCCCCGATAGGGAAATTCTTATAGCGGATGGCAACTGGTAACTGCCCACTGCAAATTTCTCTGCACAAAACACCTGTGCTCCGGCTTCTCTGGCGCACATTTCAAAATCTCTTCCCTGCCAACCATCCGGCAGCTTTAACCATTGAAAAAAGCCGAAAGGTCTGCTTGCTACATCGTATTGAGCTAGCTTTTTTAAAGCAACAATATTTCTTTTTTGCGCTTCTGCTCTTTTATCCTTTAGGATAGCTTCTGATTTTCCGGTTTCAATCAACCTGGCCACTATTTCAGCGGTAATGGGCGAGGCCATCCATGAGGTGTTCAGCACTCCCTTTTTCATTCGTTCGATATACGCATCCGGTACTTTCGTAAAAGAAATTCTGAATCCCGGCCCAAGCAATTTTGATGTGCCGCCTATATAAATTCCATGTTCCGGGGCGTAAGCAGATATGGGGGTGCTCTCAAGGCTGCCAGTATAACCATAGGCGTCATCTTCAACTAAAACAATATCATTCTTTATTACAATATCTGCGATCTGCTCCCTATAGTTTTGTGTCATGGCACTGGTCGTTGGGTTCTGTACCTCCGGCATCAGGTAAATACCCTTAATCCCATCATTTCTGCAAGCATTTAGAAAAGCCTGCGGATTCATGCCTTCTTCTGTCATTTCAATTGGCACCAGCCTTATTCCGTGCATTGCTGCCAATGCCTTAATGCCGGGATAGGTTAGAGCATCTACCGCAACTCGATCGCCATGTTCAAATAACGTCAGCATGCATATAGATATTGCATTCTGAGAGCCGGGGGTAATCAAAATGTTTTCGGGTGAAGCATGGATGTTAAAGCGTTTTAGCCACTCTGCTCCTATAGCCCGATGCTTTAGATTGCCGGCCGGCTCACAATACCTGATCAATCTCTCCATATCCATGTCTTGAAGCAATACTTTTGCCATTCGCGCAGTATTTGCATCCATACTGGGAAGCGGCAATACCTGCCCCATTTCAATAATTCCCGACGATCGGCTCTGGCTGACAAGGGATAAAGGTACTTTCACATCGGAAGCAACAAAGGTTCCGCTTCCTACTACGCCAAAGATCACGCCCTTTAGCTCGCAAACCTGAAAAGCTCTTGTTATTGTGCTTAGGTTTACACCAAGACGGTCTGCCAGTTCTCTTTGTGGCGGCAATCTTTCTCCCGGCTTTAAGATACCTGAATGAATATCTGATTCCAATGCATCCGCCAGCGCAAGATATAACGGCTTATCACCTGTTTCTAAATTTGGACACCATTCACTAATCATTGCGCCATCTCCTGGAAAACATTGTTCTGCATACAATGTTAGCATTGACTGCATACAATTTCAAGCATACAATTGTAAAAGCAAGAAGACATTTGGGTATTGTTGGATATAAAGTATAGATCAGGAGTGAACAACGAAAAATGGAACAAAACGTAAGTGCTAGAAATGTGAGTGACCGATTAAGAGAAGAAGCGATAGATTGGGCGTTATTTGAACGAGCGAAAAGTTATGCCTTCGACTATATGAAAAATATACTTGATCAATCCGTATTTCCGGATAAAACGGCAATCGAAGGGCTTGGCATATTTAAAGAGCAGCTTCCACCCGAAGGGAGCAATCCCCACGATATACTGGACATGCTGCACTTAAAAGGATCACCTGCAACCATTGCACAAACCGGAGGTCGCTATTTTGGTTTCGTGAATGGAGGTATTGTTCCTGCTGCTCTTGCGGCAAAATGGCTATCTGATGCTTGGGATCAAAATGCGGCCTTATATGTTAGCTCTCCTATCGTTTCTACATTGGAGGAGGTTTGTGAAAAATGGTTAGTAGATCTTCTCAAACTTCCGGAAGATACGGCCGCTGGATTTGTAGGAGGCAGTTCAACGGCAACGCTTTGCGGCCTTGCAGCCGGCAGAAACTATTTATTAGAGCAACTCGGTTATAACGTCGGAGAGAATGGCCTCTTTGCCGCACCGGAAATTCGAGTTATTCTTGGCGATGGTGCTCATTCGACAATCTACAAAGCGCTCTCCATTTTAGGGATGGGGAGTGAGAGGTTGATCAGAGTTCCCGCAGATAAACAGGGACGGATCATAGCGGATGCCGTGCCGGAGCTGGACAATAAAACACTGCTCATTTTGCAGGCCGGTAACGTCAATTCAGGCGCATTTGATCATTTTGAAAAACTCTGCCAAAAGGCCAGGAAAGCCGGTTCATGGGTACATGTAGACGGTGCTTTTGGCCTATGGGCCTCAGCTTCAAAAGAGTTGAATAGCTTAACCAGTGGCGTTGAATTGGCTGCCTCATGGTCTGTAGACGCACATAAAACCTTGAATGCGCCTTACGACAATGGGGTAATCCTTTGCAGGCACAGAAGCGCTTTAATCAAAGCGCTTCGTATCACTGGTTCATATTTCATTTACAGTGATTGCAGGGACGGCATGTCGTATACGCTGGATATGTCCAGAAGAGCCAGAATAGTCGAACTATGGGCCACTTTAAAATCCCTAGGGAAAAAAGGCGTCTCAGAGCTTATTGGAGATTTGCATCATAAAGCGGTATATTTTGCAAAGTCCTTGGAAGAAAACGGATTTAGAATTATCAATGATGTATGCTTCAATCAAGTATTGACATGCCTTTGCAGCTCTGAGTTAACAGAGAAGGCGCTTACGTTTATACAAAACTCTAAAGAATGCTGGTGCGGCGGTGCGAAATGGGGCGTCGAGTCCGCGATACGAATCAGCGTTTGCTCTTATAGGACCACTTATGAAGATATCGACCGTTCTGTCAAAGTGTTTGTTAAAGCAAAAGAGGAGGCAGAGCTGTCTGCTGTAGGGAGCTAAAGTGATGCGGCGGTGGGGGCCTTAGTGCAATTAAATTGTAAATAAATGAGGGGATTGATACTATGAATACTTTAGCAGTAAAGATCCAGTCAATTGATGACAAGGTAATGTTCAGCGCTACGGCCCGCGAAAACCCGGAGGTTGTGATTGATTACTTCCCGCCGATAGGTACCGGCAAGGGCTACACTTCACTAGAGTTGCTTATGGCAAGTTTCGGCTCCTGTGTAAGCACAGCGCTTTTGACTCTGTTGCGTTATCGGATGAAAAAGCAGGTGAATGGAATATCTGTAGAAATGAAAGGCACTGTGCGTGAAGAACACCCCAAGGCACTTCAGCACATATTATTGGCTCTGAAAATCAAGGCAAAAGACTTGCTGGAAGCTGAAGCGCGAGAGGCCCTCCAGATTGCAGAAGATAAAATGTGTCCGGTATGGTCTATGATCAAAGGAAATGTAGAAGTTGATATTGAGATTGAAATCAGTGACTAAATGTTATACCTTAACGCTCTCCTTCTTGGCGGTGTTTTATATGGAATTAACATGATAGTTGCCTTTTTTGTACCTTTGGTATTTAAGGGGATGTAGCTGACTTAATCATTAGAGCTATTGTCGATATTTTCTTTGTCACTTTGGGCTTGTTTTGGCTACCCAGCGAAGAAAAAAAGCAGTGCATTGGAGGAAAAAGCATGTTCAGAAAAATAGCAGCGATTTATTCTATTGTAATAAGTATATCTGTATTGGGGATGTGGACCATGACGCTCCTGACGGGGGGCATAACGGAAGGCCCTGTTGAAATATCCTTTCACCTAGCGTCTGAATTTCTTATGGCAATTCTGCTGCTGGCTTGCGGTATAGGATTGCTCACCGGTAAAACATATGCAAGAAAGCTTTTCCTGGTATCGAACGGGATGCTGATATACTCCGTGCTAAACGCGGCGGGGTATTTTGGACAAAGAGGAAACCTACCAGCGATGATAATGTTTTTGGTACTCTTTATTATATCATCGGGGTTTTTGGTAAAAGAAGTGTTCCTTAAAAGAAGAGATACCGGTCATGCCTAGATCAATAAAGGGTGCGATTAAGCGGTTCTCATGACAAATGAAAGCTACATAAGATGGAGGACTTCATTCCGGATATTGGAGGGGATCTGAACCATGTCAGGGGAGTCTTGCACATTAGCACGCTCCTCACCGAGATGGAGCAGATGTTTTGCATAGACATGTGTTTTTAGTCAAAAACGAGCGATTGCCTTTGAGGAGGAACAGTAAGTGTTAAAAGCGACGCCAACGGACTTGCCGGAAGTCCTGATTTTTGAGTATGAAAGACATGATGAAATCAGGGGTTGTTCATATTCAACGTTTTCAAGACGAGCACTAAACGAAGTGGGCGTAGATACTGATTTTGTTGAGGAAAATGTGTATTGCCCTAAAAAGGCAGGAACATTGTACGGAATACACTTTCAAAACAATCCAAAAGCGCAGACAAAACTGCTATATTGCGCCAAAGGAAGCGGGCTTGATTTTGCGATTGATTTACGGAAAGGTTCAAAAACCTTCAAGCGATGGGTCTGTGTGGAACTATCCTCAGATAATCGCCGGCAAATATATATTCCCAAAGGATTTGGCCACGCCTTTTTATCATTAGAAGATGATACGAGCGTCGTAATGAAGATTGACCAATATTTTCACCCGGAGTATAGAAGAGCGATCGCCTGGAATGATCCGGACCTAAATACTCCGTTTCCGATTGATCAGCCAATATTGGCGTGGCACGACATGAAAGCGCCATTTTTAAAGGATAGCGATTGTAATTTGTAATCTATCCATGAGGAGAAGTAGATATTATGAGTTGTTACTTCATAGCCAATATCGATATTCACGATGATGGAGAATATCAAAAATATCTCAAAGACGTCGATGCGGTGTTTTCAAAGTTTAACGGAAAATATCTGGCTGTTGATGAAAAGCCGACAGTCCTTGAAGGTAAATGGATGTATGGCAGAGTGATATTAATACAGTTTCCGAATGAAATTGAGTTTAAGCGCTGGTATGAGTCGCCGGAATATAAAGCTATCTTGCAGCACCGCTTAAAAGCAGCAAAATGCGACACTCTTTTAGTGAAAGGTTTGGCAAAAGCCGATTTCTGAACGCGGGCTTCTCTTATATTTGCAACAGAAAGGACATTGTTTATGAAACGATATCAGAGGTTGTTGGTATTTTTATGCGCTTTTATTACCGCCGCAATCATTTTTACAGGATGCGCAGCCAGCATAGATGCAGCAAGGTCGGAGCATGAAGTTGATTATGAAGCTTATTTTCATGAAATAGAAGGAACGGCGGTTTTTTACAGCACTACAGAACAAATGTATTATATATATAACAAAGACTTGGCTGAACACCCATCATCTCCTTGTTCGTCGTTCAAAATAATTTCCTGTTTAATGGGGCTGGAAAGCGGAGCAATAGACCCGTCTAACTCCACCCTGCAATGGGATGGGACAAACTATCCCCTGAATGACTGGAATAAAGATCTGGACTATCGGCAGGCATTTAAAGTTTCGGGTATATGGTATTTCAGAAAGATCATTGATTTAGTGGGGAAAGAGTATGTTCAGACCACGCTAGAAACATTGGATTATGGCAACTGTGATATAAGCGAATGGGAGGGGAGTTTAAACAATATTCTGTTTCCCGCTTTTAAGAACTGGAAGGAGCTAAACGGGTTTTGGCAGGAATCATCTTTAGAGATATCCCCTCGGCAGCAAGTTGATGTAATGAAAAAAATATTTGAGGATAAAAATGTTTTTAGCCAAGAAAACCTCAAGCTAATGAAAGAAGTAATGCTTACCGAAAATGGAGATAGCTCTATTAAAATTTATGGCAAAACCGGAAGCGGAATTAAGGATGACGTCTGGGTTGACGCCTGGTTCGTGGGGATGTTTGAAAACAATGGAGGAACAACCTATTTTGCAATCCGGCTTAACCAGCCCGACGCAAGAGGCCCAAAAGCGAAGGAAATTGCAATCAACATCATTAATGGAGAATTTAGTGAATAGAGCGGCGTAATCAAGACTTTGCGGTATTCCCCAGAATTCTTGAAGAAATATCAGCGGTAAGGTAACTATACTCGGTGCCTTCCCGCTGATTTCTATTGTGTACGTTGTTCACATTTTTGCACATCGCTATTTCTTTTCAATGTCTGCAATAGGGTAAGTATATACTTGCCCTTTCGGTTTGTACCTTTGCGCCAAACTGAAAAATTCTATGTTCTGCGCTCTACTGGCGGTCTTGGCGCACATTTTGCGCACGAGTGCTAACGATATGAACCAAATTAATATAACTTGAGGACAAGAGCGTAATGCCACTGCTATAATATATAGGCCGATGGACCGCCCTGGGGCTTATCCTCCAAGAGTCAGTCCATTTCGTTAAGAAACGGAAAAGGCAAAGTCTTTGCCAGAAGGAAAAACTGCTAGAACAAGCGTTGGGTAGAATAGAGGAGGCGGAAGCGGTGGAGATCCGGCAGCTTATGTATTTTGTGGAGGTGGCGCGACTTGGGAGCTATACCCGGGCGGCCGAGCGGCTGTATGTGTCCCAGCCGTCTCTAAGTAAGGCCGTCCGCAAGCTGGCCGAGGAGATCGGTGCGCCTCTGTTTGAGCCGAAGCAGAAGAAACCTGTACTCACCTACGCGGGGCAGCGGCTTTTTGAGAGTGCCCAGCGGATGATTGCGGAGTACGAAGGCATATTGTCCGAGTTGCAGGGCCCCATGAGCACCTACCGGGGCCGTGTTACCGTAGGTATCCCGCCACTCATCTGCACCTGCTTCTTCGCCCCCATCATCGCAGGTTTCCGGGAACTTTATCCCGGTATTGAGATCAGCGTCGCGGAAAAGGGGGCCAAGAGCATCCAGGATGCCGTGGATCAAGAGTTGCTGGATGTGGGAATTGTCATTTTGCCGGTCTACGACGGGCGTTTTGAAGTGACTCCGTTGTTCGATGACGAGCTGGTGCTGGTGGCAGCAAGCCGTCATCCGCTGGCGGGGCGGGAGGCGATCACCTATCCCGAGCTTCGGAACGAGAAGCTGGTGCTCTTCAATGACGAATACATGCTCCGGCATCAGATTACCGCCAACTGCAGGGAGGCAGGTTTCGAGCCTTATGTCTGGGCGGAGAGCGGACAGTGGGACTATCTCACTGAGCTTGCGGCTCAGAACCTGGGGGTAACCATACTGCCCCGGCCCACATTCCGGAACAGCACGAGGGAAGACATCCGGCTTGTGCGTCTGGATCATCCCCGGGCGGGTTGGCAGGTGGTGGCCATTATCAAAAAAGATGGAAGGAAGCGGGGAGCTGCAAAGCGGTTCGTCCGCTATGCGATGGAGAACATCCAGAAATAAAACTATTATTCCAAATTGAAATAATCATAATAGAAAAGCGCTATTATACACCCCTGTGAACCCAAGTTATACTGAACTTGAGAATGATTCACGGGGGTGTTTTTATTGCCACTCAACGTCATGACGGCTAGGGCGGCTGCCGAGCTTATCCGGGACGGAGACACCATCATAACAGACGGCTTCATCGGTTCCTGCTTTGCGGAGGAGTTGGCAATCGGGCTGGAACAGCGGTATCTCGAGACCGGCACACCAAAGGATCTTACGCTTGTGTACTGCGCCGGCCAGGGTGACGGTAGCTCACGGGGGCTTAACCATCTGGGCCATGAGGGGCTGCTGGGCCGGGTGATCGGCGGGCATTGGAATCTTGTGCCCAAGGTGCAGAAGCTTGCGGTGGAAAACAAAGTAGAAGCCTATAACCTGCCTCAGGGAGTGCTCTGCCACATGCTGCGGGACATTGCGGCCGGGCGGCCGGGCACGCTGACCCATGTGGGCTTAAAGACTTTTGTCGACCCCCGCCACGGCGGCGGTCGGATTAACGAACGCACAAAGAAGGACATCGTGCGGCTGATGGAGATCGATGGCAGGGAGTACCTCTTCTATCAGACTTTTCCCATCCATGTGGCATTGCTGCGGGGGACCTACGCCGACGAGAACGGCAATGTTACGATGGAGAACGAGGGACTGACCGTTTCCATGCTGTCGGCGGCTCAGGCAGCAAGGAACAGCGGCGGCCGGGTGATCGTGCAAGTGGAGCGTATCGTCAAGGCGGGCAGCCTTGACCCGAGGCTTATCAAAATTCCCGGCATCTACGTGGATGCGGTGGTGGTGGCCTCCAGCGCGGAATACCACATGCAGACCTTCGGCACCCGCTACAATCCGGCCTTTACCGGTCAGGTTACGGTTCCGCTTCACTCCCTTCCGCCTATGAAGCTCGATGAACGCAAAATTATCTGCCGCCGTGCAGCCATGGAAATCAGGGAAGGGGACATCGTCAATCTCGGCATCGGTCTGCCGGAGGGAATTGGGTCGGTGGCCAATGAGATGGGAATCCATGACCGCTTCATCCTGACTGTGGAGTCCGGCGCCATAGGCGGCGTACCTCAGAGCGGGCTGGACTTTGGGTGCTCCATCAATCCACAGGCCATCATCGACCAGGCCAACCAGTTCGATAGCTACCACGGTGGAGGGCTGGACATTGCCTTTTTGGGGCTGGCGCAGGCGGATGAAAAGGGCAACATCAACGTCAGCAAGTTTGGGCCGCGCATTCCGGGGGCTGGAGGCTTCGTCGACATTACGCAAAACGCGAAGACGGTAGTTTTCTGTGGCTCGTTTATGGCCAAGGGGCTCCGGGTGGCAGCTAGGGATGGGACGTTAAGTATCCTGTCGGAGGGTACCGTTAAGAAGCTCGTCTCCGAGGTCGAGCAGGTGACCTTCTCCGGAGAGTATGCCGTTGAGATGAGACAACGTGTGCTGTACATCACCGAGCGGGCTGTTTTCGCGCTCACACCCAAGGGGCTGGAGCTTATAGAACTTGCGCCCGGCGTGGACTTGCAACGGGATATTTTTGATCGGATGGAGTTTGTGCCCATCGTCCGCGAACCAAAGCTTATGGACGAGTGGATATTTGTGGAATAAGGAGGCTTTAACATGAACAGAGAGGTCGTCATCGTATCCGCGTGCCGCACACCTATCGGCGGGCTGATGGGGGCGCTGTCCAGTTTTACAGCGGGGCAATTGGGTGGGTTCGCCATTGCGGGCGCCATCCGGCGGGCAGGGATACGCCCGGAACAGGTGGAAGAGGTGCTACTGGGTTGCGTGCTCCAGGGAGGCGCGGGCCAGAATGTGGCGAGACAAGCCGCTGTGGGGGCGGGCGTCCCCGTGGAGGCTACCGCGACCACGGTCAACATGGTATGCGGCTCGGGACTTAAAGCGGTGGTGCAGGCCGCACAGAGCATACTCTGCGGCAATCGAGAGATTGTTGTGGCGGGGGGAGCTGAGAGCATGTCGAATGCGCCCCATTACTGCAAGGCGCTGCGGGCGGGTAGTCGCTTAGGGGATGTTACGATGCTCGATGCGGTTGTAACCGACGGGCTGACGGATGTGTTCAACGGCATCCACATGGGGCTGACGGCGGAAAATTTGGCAGAGCAATACGGCATTACCCGGGCGGAGCAGGACGCATTTGCGGCGAACAGCCAGCGCCAGGCTGGCGAGGCTATGGCGGCTGGGCGGTTTGAGGCGGAAATTGAGCCGGTGAGCATCACCGACCGCAAGGGAAACGTGACGGTGGTAAGACAGGACGAGCATCCCCGGCCGGACACCACAGAGGAGAAGCTTGCAAGGCTGCGCCCCGCCTTTAAGAAGGATGGGACGGTGACGGCGGGCAACGCCTCCGGTATCAATGACGGGGCGGCGGCACTCCTGCTGATGAGCGGGGAGAAGGCGAAGGAACTGGGCATTACACCACTTGCGCGGCTTGTCTCCTGGGCGGAAGCTGGCGTGGAGCCGAAGGTGATGGGCATTGGTCCGGTGCCTGCGGTGAGAAAGGCGCTCAAATGGGCTGGGCTCTCTACCGAAGACCTGGAGCTGGTGGAGGCCAACGAGGCTTTCGCGGTGCAGTCGCTGGCGGTACAGCGTGAGCTGGGGCTTGATCCGGAACGGGTAAACGTCAACGGCGGCGCCATCGCGCTGGGACATCCCATCGGCGCGTCAGGAGCGCGGATTTTAGTGACACTGCTTCATGAAATGGCCCGAAGGGACGCAAAAAAAGGCGCCGCCACCCTGTGCATCGGCGGCGGCATGGGCATCTGCGCGATCGTGGAAAGGGAGGTAGTGGAATGAGACTTCTTGATAAGGTTGCTGTTATCACTGGCGGTGCAAACGGCATTGGTTACGCGACGGCAAAACGCTTCCTGGAGGAGGGCGCAAAAGTTGTGATTTGCGATCTTCCCGGCCCGGGCTTGATTACAGCGGCTGAGAAGTTGGGGGCACTGGGCGAAGTACTGGCACTGCCGACGGACGTCACCGACGAGCAGGCGGTAAACGCCATGGTCGATGCCGCCATGGAGCGGTTTCAACGGATTGACATACTCATCAACAACGCGGGTATTACGGCGGATGCTCAGCTGCTTAAGATGAGCGTGGGGCAGTTTGACCGAGTTCTTTCAGTCAATCTCAAGGGCGTATTCCTTTGTACGAAAGCGATAGCGCCGCATATGATCGCACAGGGCGGCGGACGGATTGTCAACGCCGCATCGGTGGTGGGGCTGTATGGCAACTTCGGCCAGTCGAACTACGCCGCCACCAAGGCGGGGCTTATCGGCATGACCAAGACCTGGGCCAAGGAGCTGGGCCGCAAGAATATCTGCGTTAACGCCGTGGCTCCCGGCTTCATACTCACGGACATGGTGCGCAAGATGCCGGAGGAGGTCCTTGAAAAGATGCGGGAGAAGACGCCCATGAAGCGCCTTGGGACGGTGGAGGAGGTCGCGAATGTATACCTTTTCTTTGCATCAGACGAGGCGTCCTACGTAAACGGGGCAGTCCTCAGCGTAGACGGTGCAATCACGCTGTAGGAGGGATATCAAATGAAGATCAGTGTGATTGGCGCGGGTACCATGGGCGCGGGGATTGCCCAGGTATTTGCTATGGCGGGCCATGAGGTTATATTGTGCGATGTAAACGAGGCGATTGCTCTCAAGGGCAGGACCGGTATTGAAAAGGGACTTGCAAAACTTTTGGGCAAGGGAAAGCTGACGCAGGAGGAATGCGACAGAACACTCTCAGCCATTGCCACCGGCGCTGTCGAGGCGGCGGCAGGTTCTGACCTCGTGCTAGAGGCGGTGAAGGAAGATGAAGCAGTCAAGCGGGCGCTTTTCTCAACCCTCGCCGGCCTCTGCGGGGAGAAAACGATATTCGCCACCAACACCTCATCGCTCTCCGTCACCGCTCTGTCGCTGGCAGCGGGAAGGCCGGTGATAGGGATGCACTTCTTCAACCCCGCCCCGGTGATGGCTTTGGTGGAGGTAATCGCGGGGCTGATGACTCCGCCAGAGCTTACGGAAACTGTCTGCGCGCTAGCCCGGGGCCTCGGCAAGACGCCGGTGGTGGTGAATGAAGCGCCGGGTTTTGTAGTCAACCGGCTGCTCATACCGATGATCAACGAGGCGGTCTTTGTGCTCTCAGAAGGAATCGCGTCGGCAGAAAACATTGACGTCGCTATGAAACTGGGGGCCAACCATCCCATCGGCCCACTGGCGTTAGCCGATCTGATCGGAAACGACGTCGTGCTGGCCATCATGGAGACCCTCCAACGGGAGACGGGGGAGGACAAATATCGTCCTTGCCCGTTGCTGCGCAAAATGGTGCGGGGCGGCCTCCTGGGCAAAAAGACCGGAAAGGGATTTTTCGATTACGCAAGATAGCGGCGGTGCCTGCGGCACGAAGCGTATAACAATGCACAGAAAAGATGGCGCGGGTAAACCCTCCGCCATCTTTGTGTTGTTTATTGCTGATCGTAGGAGCGTGACCATGCGTTTCTTTTCTGTGCTCCATCGGTATTGTACATCGCCACACCACCTGACACGATAGTAAGCAAGGTATCTGTCCAGGAAATGTGTCAACCAATCTGCCTTTTTACCATGTGCCTTCTCATACAAATTGTGAAGTGCCCCGCAGATTTGAAGATATCCGAAGCGTCACCTCAGCAAGGTCCTGTACGCTCAAAAGAAAAAACTTTAGCCAACGTATACGATCACTTAGGCTATTCCCTCAGGGCGTCGCATGCGATCTTTATAAAGTCGCGCGCGGCGTTGGAGAGATAGCGGTTGCGGTCATAACAAATGGCAAGCGTCCCCGAAGCGGAAGCGTCCGTAATGGGGAAATAATCCACATTTTCATCTTCTCTGAAGTTCATGCCGTGTATGTGCTTGAGAAACAACTCGGGGTAGACGGCAATCCCCATCCCATTCTGCGCCAGCGCATAAGCCGTTTCCGTGTTCTCGGTCTCAAAGAGCACTTTGAGTTTTGCTCCGCGGGAACTTGTGTAATCGTCTATCAGGCTGCGAATGCGGTTGCCTTTCTTGAGCAGGATGAACGGCAGTTCCGTAAAGTAGGAGATGTCGGCAGATATCGAGAATTTGCCGCGCATATAATCGCAGCGTTCGCCAAAGAGTGCGCTAGAAAGCTTTTTGGGCACAAGCAGCAGCAGCCGCTCCACGGCCAGGGGGACGATCTCTACCGATTCCAGCGTGACTGGCGTAAAAACAATCATCAGGTCGATGCGTCCATGCTTGAGGTAATCCTCCAATTCTGCAGAGTTGCCCTCCATAACGGATGTTTCAATAAACGGGTTCTTTTCATTGAACCCCGGCAAGATTTTCGGCAATATGGCCCGGCCGCAGGTGTGGGATATGCCAATGCGCAACGCACCTCGGCGGTGCCCTGCGATATCGTCCATCTCGCTGTACACCTGCCGCTCCAAATCCAATATTCTGCGGGCAAATGTCTCCAGCCTTGTGCCTGCGTAGGTGAGCGCAAGCACAGGAGTCCGGTCGAAGAGTTTTACGTTCAGATCCTTTTCCAGCGCCGATATATGGGCGCTCAGGGACTGCTGGCTGATGTACAGGCGCTTTGCAGCCCTAGTGACGTTCAACTCCTCTGTGACCGCAAGAAAATACTTCAAACTTGTAAAATTCATGTCGATGACCTGGCCTGTCTACCACAATCAAAATGCTGTGATGAAATGAGTATATTATGTGTTGGATATTGTCATATATCAATGCTAACATCATAGCACGGAACAAATCAAAAGTCACCATTCTGATGTCCAGAGGATGATAGATTGCGAATTATACGGGCGGAGCAAATTTCCTTAAGCAGTTTGCCTGGATATGCGTGCGAACGAACATCCGGCTTTCCGCAGATACCAAGGAACGCGTCGCTTCCTGTAGGAGCGCCGGACCTTGGCTTTTGGCGCGCAATATCCTGGATTTCTGCGCAAATACCAGGAGTGCCGAATAGAATGCCATCTTCCTTTGTCAGGATACGGGCCTATGCCGCATATTCCTGAAAGTAGGCCAGACACATGCCGCGTGAAACGTCGTTCACGCAATCCATTCAGGCATCGCGTCTGGCATAGACAGACAGCGAAATCCGTGGCACAGACCGGTCAATGTGGACTTATTGATACAGGATTACTTGAAATGTTTGGTAACAATAACAGGGTATAGGCTGTGGCGGAAGCCGCACAACAACGCGATCTTACATTGCGGGGGGCATAGACGCAGAAATGAAGAAAAAGCTGGTCATGGGCGTGATTGGCGCGGATGTCCACGCGGTGGGCAACAAAATCCTCTATCACGTGTTTACAGAAGCGGGTTTTGAAGTGGTCAACCTTGGGGTTATGGTTTCGCAGGAGGAGTATATCGATGCCGCCGTTGAAACGGGAGCGGACGCCATCGTGGTATCGTCCTTATACGGGCACGGAGAGCTGGATTGCCGGGGCCTCCGTGAAAAGTGCGACGAAGCGGGCCTGAAAGGGATCGTGCTGTTCGTGGGAGGCAATCTGGTGGTTGGCA
This sequence comes from Bacillota bacterium, assembly GCA_023435025.1. Classification (GTDB taxonomy): domain Bacteria; phylum Bacillota; class Clostridia; order Christensenellales; family CAG-138; genus JAEYLA01. Next base: position 26,492 of record JAEYSE010000023.1, on the reverse strand, counting down.
AGCAGCCATTCGATGAAGTGGAACAGCGCTTTCTCGCTATGGGATTCGACCGGGTATTCCCCCCGGGAACCGACCCCCAGATTGCGGTCAAAGCGCTTAAGGAGGCGCTTAAAGTTGACTGAACCTGTACTGCTCATTGATTTCGGCAGTACCTACACCAAGATCACAGCGGTAGATCTTTGTGAAGAGCGGCTGCTGGGCACGGAGCAAAGCGAGACCACCGTGCAGTCGGATATTGGCGAGGGGCTCTCCCATGCTCTAAGTGCACTTGAGAAACGAACGGGCAAACTTGATTTTACCGCACGGTACGCCTGCTCCAGCGCCGCAGGAGGGCTCAACATGTGCGCCTGCGGCCTTGTACCGGCGCTGACGGGCAAGGCGGCCAAACTGGCGGCCCTCGGCGCGGGCGCGAAGGTGACAAAATGCTATTCCTACCAGCTGACCGGGGCGGATATTCTGGAGCTTGAACGAATCAGACCGGACATCCTCCTGCTGACCGGCGGCACCGACGGCGGCGACAGCGCATGCATTTTGCACAATGCGCAGATGATCGCGCAAAGCGCGCTTACTTGCCCCGTCGTGCTGGCTGGGAACAGGAGCTGTGCCGAGGAGTGTGCGAAGATTCTAGACAGCAAACGGGTATACGTCACAGCAAACGTGATGCCGCGGTTTAACGTTTTGGATATCAAACCCGCGCAGGAGTGTATCCGTTCCATTTTTATGGAGCGGATCGTCTGCGCCAAGGGGTTAAGCGGCGCACAAAACCTGCTTGACGGTATCGTGATGCCGACCCCTGCAGCGGTGCATCAGGCGCTGGAATTGCTCTCAAGGGGCTGCGCGGAGGAGCCCGGCCTTGGCGAACTGATGGCGGTGGACTTAGGCGGCGCCACCACGGACGTGTACTCAATGTCCGGCGGAGAACCGCGCCAGGCCAACACATTCGTCAGCGGGCTTGTGGAACCCTACGCCAAGCGCTCCGTGGAGGGCGATATCGGCATGCGCTACAGCGCGCTTGGCATATTGGAAGGTGCAGGCAGAGAGCGTATCGCGGCCCTATCTGGACTCGCGCCTGCAGCGGCAGAGGCCCGTGTGCGCGCGCTTGCTGATGACCCTGGGTATCTGCCCCGGTGCGAGGAAGACGTCCGGCTGGACTGCGCCCTCGCCTCGCTTGCGGTGGAGATTGCTTCGATGCGGCATGCGGGCACGCTGGAAAGCGTATGCACCCCCGTGGGGTGGTCGTATGTACAAACAGGGAAGGACCTGCGGGATGTATTAAAACTGGTTCTTACCGGCGGGGCGCTGATACGCTCAAAAAGCATCGCGCAAATCGCCGCACATGCCCTCTACAACAAAAAGCAGCCTATGTCGCTCAGACCCATGCGGGCCGAGGTGCTGCTGGATGAGCGGTACACTTTAGCGACAATGGGCCTTTTAAGCGTTGCTCACCCCGGTACGGCGTTGCGGATATTGAAAAAGGAGTTAACGAGTTATGGATTTGTACAACAGGAAGCTTAGTGATCAGGCATTCCATTCCATACGGGAGGACGTTCTAAGGCAATGGCCAACGGGCGCGGATGTGGATTTTGACCACTCTGTTACATACCACAAGCAGCTTCCCAGCCACAAGGTCTTTTCCGTAAAACTCAGGAGCGCCGACGAGGCGGGCAAAACTCTGGTGCAGCCGCGCGCGGGCGTCGCCTGCATAGAGGATCACATCAGGCTGCTCAAATACCTGCAGGATAATGGCGAGGCCGATCTATTACCCACCACAATCGACAGCTACACGCGTCAAAACCGCTATGAGGAAGCGGAAAAGGGCATCCGTGAAACTGAGATGAATGGGAAATCCATGCTCAACGGCTTTCCGGGGGTCAACCATGGCGTATCCGGCTGCCGCAGGATCATCGACGCTTTGGATACGCCCGTACAGGTGCGGCACGGCACGCCTGACGCCCGTCTGCTGGCGGAAATCAGCTATGCGGGCGGGTTCACAAGCTTTGAGGGTGGCGGCATTTCCTACAACATCCCCTACGCGAAGAACGCCACTTTGGAGCGCACCATCCGGGACTGGCAGTATGTAGACAGGCTTACGGGCATGTACGAGGAAGCGGGCGTATCCATCAACCGAGAACCCTTTGGCCCGTTGACAGGCACGCTGGTGCCGCCCTGCATTTCTCACGCTGTGGCCATTATTGAAAGCCTATTGGCGGCCGAGCAGGGCTGCCGCAACATTACCGTTGGGTACGGGCAGTGCGGAAACCTGGTGCAGGATGTTGCGGCGATACAGACGCTGCGTAGCTTGACTGCAGAATACTTGGCGCGGTACGGCTACGGCGATATCGCGCTCACGACGGTGATGCACCAATGGATGGGTGGCTTCCCGCAGGATGAGGCGAAGGCGTTCGGCGTGATCGCGCTGGGAAGCGTAGCGGCCGTACTCGGGAAGGCCACCAAAATCATAGTCAAAACGCCCCACGAGGCTTTCGGGGTGCCCACCATGGAGTCCAACGCCCAGGGCCTAAGATGCACCCGGCAGGTGATCTCCATGCTCAGCGATCAGAAGCTGGATGAAAGCAGCCTGGCGCTGGAGCGCGGCGTGATTGAGGCCGAGACCCGCTGCATACTCGACAAGTGCTTTGAACTGGGCGGGGGAGATCTTGCGGCGGGTGCGGTGAACGCATTTGAGGCGGGCGTGCTGGATATCCCCTTCGCGCCCAGTAAATACAATAGGGGGCTGATGCTTCCCGCGCGCGACAACGAGGGCGCGGTACGCATGCTAAAGCCCGGCGCGATCCCGCTCTCTGCCGATTTATTGGATTTTCACCGGGAAAAGATCGAGCGGCGCGCCCGGGTGGAGAATCGCAATGTCAGCTTCCAGATGGTAATTGACGATATCTATGCCGTAGGCAAGGGCCGCCTGGTCGGCCGCCCGCGCTAATACGAATTTTAAATATTATGGATGCACAATGCTTTCCATTCGTATGGAGGAGAAACATATGCGGATTAAAAAGGTGTTGTACGCAGGCGGGCGTACCGGGTTCTTTTTTGACGACCAGAAGGCCATCAAGGCCGGGGCCGCGGCGGACGGAGAGGCGTACTTGGGCGAACCCTGCACGCTAGGCTTCACCGCCGTGCGCCAGGCGGGCGAGGCCGTGTCCGTGCTGCTGGTGCTAGACGACGGGCAACTTGCATGGGGGGACTGTGCCGCCGTGCAATACTCCGGCGCGGGCGGCAGGGATCCGCTGTTTCTGGCGCAAACGTATATTCCTGTCATGGAAGCGTACGTCACCCCAGCGCTGGAAGGGGCAGAAATCACTACATTCCGCGATATGGCGGAGAAAATCGAGCGCATCATCACGGCGGAGGGGGCGCAACTGCATACTGCCATCCGCTACGGCGTGACCCAGGCGCTGCTGGATGCAGTGGCAAAGGCAACGGGGAGGCTCATGTGCCGGGTCATTGCAGACGAATATGGCTGCACAATGTCTGAACAGCTCATCCCCATATTCACGCAGTCCGGCGATAACCGGTACGCCAATGCCGACAAGATGATATTAAAAGGCGCGCAGGTGCTTCCCCATGCGCTCATCAACAACGTGGACGCAAAGCTGGGCAGGCACGGCGAGCTGCTTCTGGAATACGTCGGCTGGCTCAGGGAGCGGATCCTCAAGCTGCGCCCATCTGAGGGTTATGCCCCCGTGCTGCACATCGACGTGTACGGCACCATCGGGCAGGTGTTCGGGAATAATAACTATGAAGCGATGGCGGCGTATTTGGGCCGCCTATGTGAGGCTGCTAAGCCCTTTCAGCTGCGTATCGAAGGGCCCATGGACGCGGGTGGCCGGCAAGAGCAGATGGAGGCGCTTCGCGACCTGCGCCAGGCGGTGGATGAGTGGAATGTCCCTGTAGAGCTTGTGGCCGACGAATGGTGCAATACCCTGGAGGATATCGTGTATTTCGCGGACAACAAGGCGGGGCACATGATCCAGATCAAGACGCCGGATCTTGGCGGCGTTAACAACGTGGCTGAGGCGGTGCTTTACTGCAAAAAGAAGGGTATCGGGGCCTATCAGGGCGGCACATGCAACGAGACGGAGCGTTCGGCCCAGGTCTGTGTCCATATTGCAATGGCGGTACAGCCCGATCAAATCCTCGCCAAACCCGGCATGGGAATGGACGAGGGATATATGATCGTTTACAACGAAATGCGACGCATACTAGCGCTCCACGAATATCTGGGAGGAGGCAGGCAATGAAAGAGGAGTTTCGCATACTCTCCACAACCGCGATACTGGGCTACGGATTTCCCAAAGCGTCCTTTGAAGACGGAATGAAGCGTCGCCCCCATCTGATCGCCGTGGACGCAGGCTCAACCGACCCGGGGCCCTATTACCTTGGCGCAGGTGTCTCCTTCACGGACCGGAACGCGGTGATGCGGGATGTTGAGATCATGCTCTTAGCCGGCGTACCGAACGGCATTCCTATTGTTATCGGGACGGCGGGCGGCAGCGGGGCGGAGCCCCACCTTTCCTGGTGCCGGGAAATTATAGAGGAGATCGCACGCAAACACGGCCTGCACTTCAAAATGGCACTGATACACGCCGAATTTGATAAGGGGATGCTTTTAAGTGAGCTCACCGCCGGGCGCATCACCCCGCTGGAACCTGCGCCCGTGCTGACGGCAGGGGACATAGAAGAATCCAGCCACATCGTAGGCCAGATGGGGATGGAGCCCATCATGCATGCGCTTGAGAATGGCGCACAGGTGGTGCTGGCAGGGCGGGCATATGACCCGGCCGCGTTCGCGGCGCCCGCGGTCTTGAAGGGATACGACAGGGGTCTCGCCGTGCATCTTGGCAAAATCCTCGAATGCGCCGCCATCTGCGCTACGCCGGGCAGCGGTTCAGACTGCATGTTCGGCTGCATCGGTGAGGATTATTTTACCGTGGAGCCGCTCAACCCGGCCCGCCGGTGCACCACGCTTTCCGTGGCTGCACACACCCTGTACGAGAAAACGAACCCCTACATACTGCCCGGACCGGGCGGGCATCTGGATCTGACGGACTGCCGCTTCGACCAGCTAACGGATAGCGCCGTCAAGGTAACGGGCAGCAGGTTCATCCCCGCCGCAAGCTATACCATTAAACTGGAGGGGGCCAGAAGGATCGGTTTTCGCACCGTCTCCATCGCAGGCACGAGAGACCCCGTTATGATCAGCCAGATTGACGAAATTACCGCAGGCGTGCGCGAACGGGTAGCGGATAATTTCCGGGAGAATGGCTGGGAATATAAGCTGCATTTCATACTCTATGGACGCGACGGCGTGATGGGCCCCTTGGAGCCTACCCCCGGTACCGATGGCGTCCATGAGCTGGGTATCGTCATAGAGGCGGTGGCGGACAGCCAAGAAAAGGCAGACACCATCTGCGCTTTCGCCCGCTCCACCATGCTGCACTACGGATATGCGGGCCGCAGGGCCACGGCAGGCAACCTGGCCTTCCCGTATTCCCCCAGCGATTTTCATGCGGGGGAGGTTTACGTGTTCAGCGTCTACCACCTGCTGCAAACGGAAGACCCCGCCGCCCTGTTTCCAACCGAACTGATCGCGCTTTAAGGAGCATGTTATGAATACAAAGCTTACCGAAATCGCCGATATCATCCGCAGTAAGAATTCAGGCCCGTATGAGCTGACGATGGACATTCTCTTCAAGGACTTTGAGAGCTTTGAGCGGGTATGCAAAGCCAAGGCCATCGATGAAAAGACCGTCTGCCGGCTTTATGGCATAAGACCTGAGGACATCATCAATATCGTGGAATTCACGCCCGCCAAGGCGATCAAGATCACCATCCGGCGTCCTCTGTGTTCGGGAGATCTGGGTGAAACGGATGTCTACGGCGCGCAGCAGCACGCCCCGCTGCTGTACCTTGAGCTGGATATTTAGGATAGGAGAGAGGCGTATGTCATATTCCGCACGGATGCAAAAGAACCATCTGTACAGCGTCTTCCTGGCCCCGCGCGGGTATGTGCGCATGGCCGACCTTGGCATGCAGATTGCCCAGCAGTACTTAAGCCCTTTCGATAAGCTCATAGGGCTTGTCGGCGACGCGGGCTCGGGAAAAAGCATGCTGGTAAAGGGAATGTTTCCGGGGCTGGAGTTGACCAACGACGACGAAGGCGTGAACGTCCGGCCGCTGCCGCTATTGGATCTTGGCGACGATAGCGGCTTCTATACGCCGCACACCTACCATGTGGATATCCGCTTCGAGACGGCGTTTCACCAGCCGCATGTGCTGACCGAAGCCATATTGGAGGCAGTTAACCGCGGCAAGCGTGTGATCGTGGAGCATTTTGACCTTATTTATCCCGCGCTCGGGCGCAACGCGCATCTCTTAATCGGCATTGGGGAGGAGGTCATCATCACCCGACCCAGTTTGTTTGGCCCCGAACCCAATGAACTGTGCGAACGCGTGTACCCATCCCTTCCGTACAGGCTCAGGGCACACACCGCCGAGGATCTGTGCGAATACGTTATAAATGGGAATTGTCCCCGCTACGAACATGCCGACGTGCGCCACGGGTTTATCCTGAGCTTTGAGAGCATGCCCGATTTTTCGCCGTCAGAGCTGATGGCGAAGGTGCGTGAGCTCATTGATGCTGACCTTCCCATTTCCTTTTTGGACGACAATCATATCCTGATCGGAGATAAACCTCACCGTTGTACGGGACCGCGGATGCATGTGGCCCGCACAAAGGAAGTAGGCCGCTTTCTCCTTCTTGACGATTTCTACCGCGAGCCGATTACGGAACGTTACCTGATGGTGGGGCTCGTGGGGGAGGGTTGTGATTACAAGACCACCGACATCAATCGGCTGTATTTTTAACGAAAACAGACGGATTTTGCTAGGGCTACGCCCTAATAAAAATCCCCCGGCTTGCGGGGGATTTTTATTGTTCATGAAACCCCATAGCCGACTGACTCGCTGATCACCCCTTGAACCCGATTGGCAGTGGCTGAAGTCCATATCGTCCGCAATACGAAACAAGCCCCCTGCGCGATATTGTCTGGCCGACTTCATAGAAACACTATTGAATCGACTAACATATGATAGTAAAATAGAGAATATAAATAACAAATGTTAGTTAAAAGGGGATACTGAGGGATGCTTGACTTAACCGGAACGAAAGAGAAGATATTTGACGTTGCTGTGGATTTGTTTTCCAAACACGGTTATAACGGCGTATCTATTCGAAAAATTGCCGATGGGGCTGGAATAAAGGAAAGCTCAATTTACAACCATTTCAAAAACAAAGAAGAAATTCTTCATTGCATATTTGATTATTTTCAGGAAGGCATGCGGGCGCAAAGACCGGATGCTTCGGAGCTTGTATACGAAATTGAATATATGGCTCCCAGAGAAGTGTTTCGGCTGATATTCATCAAGTATGGGAAAAACAGAAACCCCAGAATTGATAAAATAGCCGCCATTCTATTTATGGAGCAATATATCAATCAAAGGGCCAGAAGCTTCGTCAAGGAATTCATGCTCAAAGAGCCGGCAGACTACTATGAGGAAATACTCAAAGCCATGTCCGAAAAAGGCAAGATACGGAATGATATAGACTTAAAAATAGCAGCGGAAGAATTGAATTATGGTTTCCTTGGTATCATATTTGACCTGCCAATCGTAATCCGGGAAGACCCCGATATTTCAACCGTGATACAAAAATTATCGAACCATGTGGATTTTGTATTTGAGCGTCTGGAGAAGCTGTAAATCAAGTCCGGATTTGGCAAAGTGCACGTAGCCGGAATTGAGGTTATCCCACAAAAACAATTGCCGCTCCTATCTTGGTGATCTAATTGAACGAAAACGAAGAAAAGGAGAGTGTGCTTACACATGGCTTTTGCCATGCGTATATCACCGAAGGGAATATGGAGAAGCAGAAAAAAGTGCTGATCGCGGCCGTTTCGGCGGTGCTAGTGCTGCTGCTCGCGGGAGCGCTTGTGCTCATCAAGCCATTCCAGAAGCGCGTTGAAACTCCCGCTGCTACCGTAATGCCGCCTGAGCCCCCGGATTTGGAGTCGTTCGCGCAGACCGGGATGGAACTGATGAGCGTAGAGGAACGATTTGCGGCTTACAATCCTGCGCATGACCCGGCGCACCCCGTATTGGACTCTCCGGTGAAACTCTATATCTCCAATCTTGGCTCACGTCCAGGTCAGCCGCGGCCGCAGGACTTGAAAAAGGAATATCCGGAGTTTTTAAAAACTCCTGCACCCACTGCGACCCCTGCGCCCACGCCCACAACAGCACCGACTATTACGTTAAATCCTTCTGTCATATTCCCCGTCAATCCCGCTTTGCCTCCAGGCGGTCTGGAACTGCCCGATCTGTACATCATTGACCCAGACGTATTAAGCCCACAATTCACCAGCAGGGAATATACGCTGCACTGGTCGTACACGGCGGGAAGGAAGGCTACGTTCATGGTATCCCTGAGCCGCGACGGAGGAGAAACCTTCAAGGCGCTCACAGACGGGCTGACGGAGGAGAGCTTTACGCTGACCCTCCCAACGTCCCCCGCCAAATCCTGCGTGATACGTGTAACGGCTATGGTGGGCGATATCGAATACGCCAGGGCGGATACCGAGCCGTTCGAGCTTGTGGAAGCACCAGAGATTCCGTCGCCCATCCTCAATTATGTGGATGAGCAGGTGCAGTACACCGACATGCCGGGGGCGCACATCAACGCCGCGTTCAACGTGCCCGTATGGTTCAAGGTCGAAAACAGCGCAAAGGACGCGGATAAACTCGTTTGGCAGCTCTCGGATACGCCGTTCTGGGGCACAAAGGAAAGCTTCACCTTCGAAATGCCTCTTGTGGCGGTAGAACTACTTGATGAGGCGGGCGGCGAGTTCAGCATCGACCTTGCCGCGCTGTGTGAACAGCTCAACAAGCCCTCTCAGGACGAAAACGCCGCCTTTTTGCCCAAACAGCCGGTATACGCCCTGTATCTGCGCGTTGTGGCCCTCGACCGGAACGGGGAGCCCATCGGCGATCCGGGGCAGGGCGTTTCCTTCACGTTCGGCTCTTCTCAGATCATTCCCGACGCGCGCTCCATAGATTACACACAAGAACCGCGCATCGGTATACTCATTCAACAGCCTTACTATTCCGAATACAAGTGGCAGCGTATATCGCCAGGCGTTCTCAACCGCGATATCTCCTCCCCGCCGGACAGGATGCTAATTGCCGCCACCTACGATGACGCGCAAACACAAGCCGTAATACGCGACGCCGTGCAGGTGGAAATACAGGTGGCAACGTCGCCGTTTACCAATGCAATCATACAGGATTATGCGAAACCGGTGGGGTTAGTGTATTGCTTCCTCGACACCGCACCGGATGTATCCGAAACGACTGACGGCTACTCCTACATGACCCCTTACTCCCACGGGCTGGAGTACGAGCAATTCGCGCTGCGCAAGAACTTGACAAGCTGGGCGGCATCTATTATTACGCCCGCGCCGTGTTCTATGCGCCGGACAAAACGGACCCCTCTGTGTTGCGGCCTGTTCCTTCCGAAACGCTGACCATTGCGTACCGTGTTTCAAAGGCGACTGAGAACCAGGTGCAGCGGGTGACAGTGCGCTCGAATTTGCCCTGCGTGAAGTTCGTGCGCTACATGCCCGTGCAGTGGCAGGCGCCGGACTACGATGAGTATTTCCAGGTGACGCGGCACATCGAGGCGGAGGAGATGACATTCAAGGTCAGGAAAACCGGAAGCAGCGAGTGGCTCTACCCGTATGATCTGCATATCGCGACCTATCATTGGACACGCGAACAATACCAGCAGAAGCTCGACGAAATCCTTCCGCCCGGTACGATGCTACATTACCTCAAATCCGAACCTGCGGGCTTCTGGGATGAGTTTTTTTCGCTGTTGTCGGATATCTACAACGCTGTGCAGAATGCGTATGCCGGGGCAAAGAACGCCGTAATTTCTGTTATCGATTATATTCCGCTCATAGGCGACGACGCGCGCGAGTACCTCAAAAAGGCGGCGCGAATCGCCATAGATTACGGCCTCGCCTCTATTGGCCTGCCTCCGAGCCTGCCGAACCTCGACATGCTGGCCGAGGGATCGCTCGATTACGTGCTGCGCGTGTCGGTTGACGAGGCGCTGCGGCAGGCGGGAGTTCCGGCGGACAGCGCCGCCGCAAAGGAGATCACGGATCAGGTGACAAAGGAAGTTGCCAACGGTATCACGCGGGGGTTGGAAGAATCCTTCCTCGCCACGTGGCAGAATCCCTTTCACGTGGATTTCCTGCGCCTACACCCGGACGCGCTCTATCAGCCCGCGTATATTGACGTGTCTGTGGCTAATTACTCTGGGAAACATGCTACCGTGGGAGGCACACTCGGCATGCGTTTCGGGGATGCGATACGTGTGTATCGACCGGTGAGCGTGACAATTCCCCCGCTCAAGCCGGGTGAGCATACCATCATCCGCGTATACCTCGACCATGTGCGCAACCTCTACGACGGCTACGGCAAGTATTTCGACGACGTATACTACGGCAGGTCGTATCAGCCCTTTGAGTTGCGGGTCTATACATGCTTTGATCTGCCCGATGTACGTGATGCCGCAAAAATACAGGGGCTTTCCCCCGCGCCGTTGCCCTATGTGACGGAGTATGTCTATGATCACACGTTCTACGAGTACAGCCGGCCCTTCGTGCCTGGCGAGGCGATATGGACGGGGGACGATTCCGTCAACCCTGTGGATTATTTCGACGAGGACTTTTTCGACAAGTATCAATAGCCAGTCAGGCGGCCTTGAAAAACAAGGCCGCCTGATCTTTATCTTCGATATCATTACACGTCCTCCGAAAATCGAAATTCAAAAGAGCCAACTATTTGCGACAAGAAAACGTACAAAGGCCTAAGTGACATAACTCTTTATGCAAAACGAAAACCATTCAGGTTTTCATAATATACTTAAAGCGTTGTTTCGAAAGAAATTTGAGTACAACGATGGAAATATTCAAATACTGCCAAAATGTGATGCTTGTTGTAGAAGGGTACGTTGTGCTATTTCCGATCACATATTGACCGCAGGTATAAAAGAGACGCATAGAGCCGATATTCTATTTGAGGTGATAGCATGACGAAAAACAGCTCTGGACTTATCAATCTGATTGCAAATGACCGCGAAGCCATGGACTATTTCAAGAGTCTTTCGGATAGTATAAAAATCCAGATTATCAGATAGTCAGAGAAAATAGAAACATTGGATAAGTTGCGTGAGGAAGCAAAAAGCCTTTTAAAAAGTGGTGTATGAATTTGGATATTTCAAGCAGATTAAGGAGAAAACGTTTTGGGTTAAAGTATCAAGTCTAAAATAAAAATGGTGTTTTAAGGAGGAGCGTATTATGAAAGCATTTTTGGATCGTAGTGGTTGCATTTCTTGCGGGCTTTGCCCGGATACCTGCCCGGAAGTATTCAGGATGGGTGATGATGGAGTGGCTGAGGTATATCGGGAGACTGTACCTGAAGGGGCCGAAGAGAAAGCCATAGAAGCTCAGGAAGGATGCCCCGTCTCTGTGATTACGGTGGAATAAAAGGCGTAGTTGTCGCCGTACCAACATGGCATCTACACGAACAAACTTTTACCCGCAACAATGGATGATTTAAGATGAAAACGGGTAGGCAATCTGGACAGTTCGGTAAACGTAAAGATTGCCTGCCCGCTTTATAATGGTTCATGTTAGAAAACAAGGGATCCATTTAAATTTGAAGTTCGTATAAACATATTGCGAAGTTCATCTGTCGGCATCGAATCTCCGAAATATATTTGAAAATTGTGTTGACATTGAGCATAATCCCATATACTTTTTATATAGAGCGAGCGCTCGTTCTGTCATGATAGACGCACATCAAACAACTGCATAAAGGAGGGCGAGTATGAAAAGTCAACTGACGAAAGCATATATCAACCTGCACAGCATTCTACGATGCCTGACGCAGCTGTGCATCCTCGACAAAATGGCAAGCGACCTGATCCGGGAACGAAACTTGGTGATACAATTCGCTGTCAAAAATGGTCCAAGCGCCCGCCTGATCTTTCATGACGGAGTATGCAGTTTTGAACAGGGAACGGGCGCGTGCGATATCAAGCTTTACTTCTCGTCCCCCGAACACTTGAATAACATGATGGACTCAAAAGCAAATCCCATCATTCTAAAAGGATTTACGAAACTTGGATTTTTAAAGGACGACTTTGTGCGTCTTCTCAAACGCGTGGAATATTATCTGAAGCCTACGGAAGAGCTGCTGCAAAGCAGCGAATATCATTTGATCAACACCATTTTGACATTCTATGTTGCCTTCCATTCTCTTGCAGAGGTCGGCATGCATGATCCGATTGGAAAAGAGGTCATGCAAAAAGCCAGGACCGGCGTGTTTTTTGCTTCCATTGCCAATACGGATGTCGGTACAAGGCTGCGGCTTTCAAAGGGCCGTATTGAGTCGGTTTTAGAGACCGGTAGCTTGCCGGAATTTGAATTTCGCTTTTCAAGTGTGGAAAAGGCAAACGATCTGCTGCGCGGGAAAGCAGATTTTTTAACCGCCATCGGCATGGGCGATGTACACATGGAAGGGTTTATCCCCATGATGCAGACGGTGGAGCACCTTTTGCCGCTAGTGTCCAGCTACTTATCGTAGAGAACAGGAGGACGGAATGAAGACGTATACCTTTGCAAAAAGCAGGGAGTTATTTGAGAGGGCGGCAAATGTAATACCCGGCGGCGTATATGGCCATTTAGGGCCCGCCAACGGATGCTTTCTGCCGGTGGATGCGTTTCCGTTTTTCTCGGATCGGGCAGAGGGGGCATATTATTGGGATGTTGATGGCAACCGGTTTTTAGACTATATGTGTGCCTATGGCCCCAATATCCTGGGCTACAACGACCCGGATGTAGACCGGGCTGCAATGGAGCAGATGCAGCGCGGCAATTGTGTGAATTCTCCCTCGGGGAAGATGGTGGAGTTTGCAGAAACGTTGGTCGATACCGTTAAGATGGCCGACTGGGCGTTTTTTGCAAAAAACGGCGGCGACGTGACATCCCTTGCGGTCATGACGGCAAGGGCGGCGACGGGCCGTAAAAAGGTAGTTTTGGTCAAAGGCAATTACCATGGGGTGGCGCCATGGACACAGGGCGCTGGCTGCGGAGGCGTACTCACCGAAGAGGTCTCCAACAATCTTTACGTGGACTGGAACAATTACGAGCAGGTGGAAAGCCTGGTAAAGCAATACCCGGGCGAAATCGCATGCTTTTTGTCCACGCCCTATTGGCATGGCAATTTCGCTGATAATGCGCTTCCGCAGCCGGGATACTGGCAAAAGATCAGGAAGCTTTGTACGGATAACGGGATTGTACTTGCGATTGATGACGTCCGCTGCGGATTTCGGCTGGATATGGCGGGATCCGATCATTACTTCGGCTTTCAGGCAGACCTGATGTGTTTCTGCAAGGCGCTTGCAAACGGCTGGAATGTTTCTGCGCTGTGCGGAATTGATGCCCTGAAAAGCGCCGTTACCAATGTGTTTTTTACGGGCAGTTATTGGATGTCCGCAATTCCGTTTGCGGCGGGTATCGCGACAATACAAAAAATGAAGTTGCTAGGCGGTCCACAAAAGCTGATCGAATATGGCAAGACGCTGGCCGAAGGGCTTGAAAAAGTTGCCGCATCCCATGGCTATGAACTAATGATTTCCGGTGCTCGTTCCATGTGGTATATGCGCATTGCGGATGACCCTTCCTTAAAGGTACACCAGCGCTGGGTGGCGGAATGCGTCAGAAGGGGCGTGTATTTTGCCAACCACCACAACCTGTTTGTCAATTACGCCATGACACCGGAGGATTTGGATTATACGTTGGAAGTGGCAGACGATGCATTCCGTGCAATCAAAAAGCAGAAATAGCGAAGGGATAAGGAACTATCAGAACGCCTAAAACAGGCCATACCATATTGACGGGGCTGCAGATTTGTCTGCAGCCCCGCTTGTTTGAAATGCTCCGGAGCAACGCATGTTGACATGCCTGATTTGAACAGATTAATATGGAGATGAGGTGAGGGCATCAGGATGGAGAATAGTTCAAAAAGCGATACCAAGTTTTACAAGGATACATTTGAAAAAACTTCCGCTGACCGCCGGCAGAAGGTGTTGGATGTTGCGATTGAAGAATTCGCTTCAAATGGCTATAACGCAACCAACATCAACGATATCAGCAAAAAATCAGGCGTGAGCATTGGGGCGCTCTACAGCTACTTTGCATCCAAAGAGGATCTGTTTCTTACGATTGTAGACAACGCGTATGTCCTGCTGGAAACGGTGCTCAACGATCTGGCTGCAGCCAGCAGCGATATATTCGACTGGATCGACCGCATGCTGGAGGGAATCCGCGTATTCGCCACAAAGTATGACAAACTGAACCAGATTTATCTGGATCTTACCACGCAGGCGCTCTCACAAATGGCCGAGCGTCTTTCCAACAAGCTGGAGGTCATTACCATAGAGCTGTATTGCGATATCATCAGGCAGGCAAAAGAGGAAGGGAGAATCAGCAAGAATGTGGACGAAAGGATTGCCGCATTCTGTATTGACAACATGTTTACCATGTATCAGTTTTCGTTTTCCTCCGACTACTACAAGGAAAGATTGAAGATATTTGTAGGGGAAGAGCGGCTCCATGATGTCGTTTATCTGGAGCATACCATCGCGCGGTTCCTGCGCGCGGCATTGACGCAGGGCTAAGAAGCGATTTGGAATGAATAAGACCGGCCAGAAAGAAACTGGCCGGTCTTTTGTGCTAAGGGGGAGTAGGTTGCCTATTTCATCAGCATACGGATCATCTTGAAATTTTGTTCCTTGTAGGGATGATAGCGCATCGGTAGATCAATCCACGTGGATTTCTTGACAATGCTGCGGTAGTGGGTAAAGGTATCGAAACTTAACTTGCCATGATAGCTTCCCATGCCGGAGTGGCCCACGCCGCCAAATCCAAGCCGCGGATTGGCAAGATGAATGATGGTATCGTTGATGCAGCCGCCGCCAAAGGAGCAGGTATTAAGAATCCGCTTTTCCACTTCGCTGCTCTGCGTAAACAGGTATAGCGCCAGCGGCTTGGGGCGGGACCGGATGAAGGAAATGCATGTGCTAAGCTCCTGATAAGTCATAACGGGGAGGATTGGCCCGAAGATTTCCTCCAGCATGGTGGGGGAATCAGGCGTAATGTCCATAAGCACCGTCGGTTCCACAAAGCGGCGCGCCGCATCGCTTCCGCCGCCGATCACCGCGTTTTCGCCCTTTAACAGGCCTGTTACGCGCGTAAAGTGCTTTTCGCTGATGATCACGGGCATCTCGGAATAATCACCGTTCGGGAAAAAGTCTTGGAGCGCTTTTTTAAACTCCTCTAAAAACCTGTCCTTTACGGATTCGTGTATCATCAGGTAATCCGGCTCCACACAGGTTTGCCCGGCGTTTAATACCTTGCCAAAGGCGATCCGTTTTGCGGCAAGCGGAATGTTCGCGGTTTCTTCAACAATGGCGGGGCTTTTGCCTCCAAGCTCCAGCGTGACTGGTGTCAGATGCTTTGCAGCAGCCGCCATCACCGTCTTGCCGACCTCGACGCTTCCGGTAAAGAAAATGTAATCAAACGCTTCTTCCAACAGCGCCTTGTTTTCCTCCCGGCCGCCTTCCACAACTGCGATATATTCCTGTGGGAATGTGTCGCCGATGATCTTTGCAATAGCATGGCTGGTGGCTCCGGCGTATGCGGAGGGCTTTATGATGATGCAGTTGCCAGCTGAAATGGCGCCGACCACAGGTTCCAAACAGAGCTGCACGGGGTAATTCCATGGGGACATCACAAGCACAATGCCATAGGGCTCCGGAGATATGAAGCTTTTTGCATGGAACTGCGTGATAGGTGTCTTGACCGGTCTTGTTTTCACCCAACGCGGGAGATGTTTTATATGAAAACGGAGTTCGTCCAGCACCATGCCGGTTTCGGTCATATAGGTTTCAAAAGGGCATTTATTCAAGTCTGCCTTCATTGCTGCATTGATCAAAGGCTCATTTTCCTGAATTGCTTTTTGAAGCTTCTTCAGCGCGTCCATGCGGAACGCGAGGGAACGTGTGGCTCCGCTTTCAAAAAAGCTGCGCTGGCGCTCGACGATTGAAGCAATACTCATACCATTCCTCCCATGCGTGTGATAGCATTCAAAATGTGATGCACATAGGCGCCTGACGCGGAACCGAATCGCTCCGCTGTAAAGGCTGCAAAGCCATCCTGAGCTTCCTGGGCCTCCTTTGTACAGTTGAGCAGCGCAGGGGCAAGACAAAGCCAGCACAACCTCAGGCTGTAAAGAAGGACTGCCTCTATGTCCTCCGCTTCCTCAGGTTTTAGCGCAAGAAAGTACGCATGAATCCGGCTGCAAAGCGCGATGCTGTTGGCCAGACTCTCTGTCAGGCTGTTTAGCATCTGGTGGCAATGCCCCAACGCGATGGATACCGCGTCTTCACCTTCCGGATGTACGGACAACGCTAAATGGCACCGATCGGCGAGTTCGGTATAGCCACCTTTTATAAACGCTTGTATCATTTCCTGCATCATGGTCGAAAGACCGGCGGAATACCCATAAAGATCACTCAGGCGTTCCGAGCCGAATTGACGGTTCAGTTCGGCCCGCTTTGCGCTGACAAACGCGTCAAGCGTCTCATCGGATACACAGATCATACGCACGGCGTCCTTTGCATTTGGGCTTACTTCCATGAGGGCTTCGCTGATGAACAAATCCACATCCGCTTTTGCCGCAACGCGCAGCGCCTGTTCATAGATGAGAAATGAGGAAACGGATTCTCTAAAGGGTATACCTGCATCCATTCTGCGGCGGATGAGCAGCATCGTCTGCAAATCCTGATCGGTATAGCGTTGCCGTTTCCCCGCAACCTCCGGCCTTATAAGCCCACGCTGTGTGAGGAAGGAGATCTGCTCTTTGGTAAGCCGGCTCATTTTGGCGGCCTCCGTTAGAGAGAATGTCTTGCTGCTGCTGGCATAGTCCACTTTGTGTATTGCATCTAGGAACTTGATCTCCATCTGGCTGTCGGAGTGTTCAAGCGTACGCTTAATAACGGAAAGCGGATAATAGTGCTCCTTTTGCAGCGATCTGATGAGCTGCACGCGGGCGATACAGTCCGCACTGTAATAGGCCATGTTGGGGCCTGTTTTACAGGCGGGCTGTATCAACCCTTCCTTCACATAGAACTTGATTGTGGATACGTTTGTGTTTGTGGCCTTTGCCAGATCGCCGATTTTTAAAAGATCGTTCGTGGCGTTCTTTCTCATCAACAGAGCCCCTTTGGTTCAGCAGTCGAGCACGATTTTGATCACGTCGGGCGGGTTTTCCAATGCAAGTTTCATCGCCTGTTTGTAGTCGTCAAGCTTGAAGTGGTGGGTGACAAACCCTTCGGTTTTGTAGATGCCGTCCCGGATCCATTCCTGGGCAAGGTCGAATGTGTATTTCTTTTGCCCCTGCCATTCTTCCATGCCGTGCGCGTCGATGCCAATAAGCTTCATTTCGTGCCACCAGATGGGAGATTCATCAAATGTGATGGCGCGCATGTGGTGGCCGATTTTTACCAGCGTTCCGCGCGGGCGAAGCAACCGCAACGCCGTCGTGTTGGACCAGTTTCCGCCGATGCAGTCATAAATGCGGTCAAATCCGCCAAAGAACATTTTGTTTTTGTTCATGCCGGTAAAGACCTTGCTGCCACCGGTGGCCTTGGACGCTGCCTCATAAGGTTCGCCGCTCAACACATGATCCGCACCAAGCTTCTTGGCGAACGCCTGCTTTGCTTTGACGCGCTCCATCACCCATACTTCACAGTCCGGCTCAACGATTTTGAGCGCCTGCACAATTCCAAGGCCGATGGTTCCGCAGCCCATAACGAGCACCTTTTCTGCTTTTTCAGGGGGTGCCGTCAACACGGAATGGATGGAGACGCATGTCGGTTCCACCATGACGGCCTGTTCGTTATCGAGCTCATCATAGATTTTCGAAAGCTGCTGCTCGGGCGCAAGAAAAGTATCTCCCCAGCCTGCTCCCACATCCGGCAATGGATGGGGGCTTGGCTCGCCATAGTTGAGGCAGAGGTTGTAATTGCCCTCTTCACAGTATTTGCAGCGGGGCAAAATGTCCTTGTTGCCGCAGCCGGACATATACTCCCTGATGGTCACTCGGTCGCCCACCTTGAATTTTGTGACGTCAGGACCCGCTTCGATGACAACCCCCACGTTTTCGTGTCCCAGGTAGGTACGCTTAGACGAGGGGATTGGCTCAAAAGCGGAGTTCGTGCCCGTGGTGGCCTTGAAAAAACTCATATCCGTTCCACATAGCCCACAGGCAATGTTTTTCACACGTAGCCAGTTGGGGGCAGGGAGCGGCGGGTCCGGAAGGTTTTTGTTGTATTTGACCGCGTTCAAACCGGTGTAGAGCAGTGGCTTACAATACTTTGCCGCGAATTTCGTTATCAATATCCGGGGGATATCTTTTTCAAAATAAATCGTCTTCATACCGCGCCTCCCAATTAAGTCAGCATCCCTTGCAGGACGGCCATGTAGTCATTGAGATAGCAGGCATATTCCGGGCTTCCCAGCGTTTCCACATAGCCCCTTTCCACAGCCTCAACAAACGCCACTTCCTTGAGCAGCACCTTCATGGCGCCCTCCACGCTGAGAAAGCGGAAATGTACAAACGGGCTGCGCCGGGTGTAGACGCCGTGGCCGGATTTAGACTTGCCGGCTTTTATCCGGAGGTAACAGGCGATATATGCTTTGTCGTCGCCGTTCTCAACCGTAAACTGGTAGATGCGGTCCGGCTGCCGCTGGCAGAATTCCTGCATATCCGGGTCGCCCAGTTTGTTGTATTGGGACAGCGCCCGGGTGATCATGTACAAGCTCATTTTAACCTTGAGACTCTGGCCTGTAAAGTCCTTGGGGCGTTTTGACGGGGACATGATCATCAATCCCATCAGCAGCATAAGCACCTTTATCAAGAGACCGAAATGGCGTAATCCCTTAATGGAAGGCATCGCCATGCCACCGCGCAGCAGGGCGTTCATTTTTGCTACGGTAGGGAAGGTGAGCGCAATATCGGGCTTTTCTGCCGGTCCCTGCAAAACGGTCACTTTGCCATGATCGAACACCAGGTGGCAGGCAAGAAGTTCACCGTCGTTTTTTGCCCCAAACTGTACGGTGCCGGTCACGTCCTTGAATGATGCCTTTATTTTGGGATCGTCGTCCAAAAGGACTTGCATGACAGGGAAGGCTGCGTTGAAGAACAGCCTTGCGGTCATAATATCCTCAGTTCTTGCAGGCATTACAATCCTCCCCTCTATTCATCGTCCCAGTTTTCGTCCGCTTCAAACTCCATGCCTACCATGCCGCGCACCTGATCGATAATGCCGTTGGCGTCAAGCCCGTAGTGG
This sequence comes from Bacillota bacterium, assembly GCA_023435025.1. Lineage (GTDB taxonomy): Bacteria > Bacillota > Clostridia > Christensenellales > CAG-138 > JAEYLA01. Next base: position 6,934 of record JAEYSE010000023.1, on the reverse strand, counting down.
GCATAAAGATCTTCTGCATAGCCAATTTCTGCAAACGTATCCTGAATGCCGTGCTTCCTGAAGACACAGCCCTTGCCGCTTTCCGCAATGACAGAAGCGACAGCATCCCCAAGCCCGCCAAGCACGTTGTGCTCTTCCACGGTGAGGATTCGCCTTGTCTCTACGACAGCTTTTAGGATGGCTTCCCTGTCGATGGGCTTTATGGTATGCATGTTGATGACGCGAACCGAGAGATTATCCTGCTCCGCAAGCGTCTTTGCCGCCTGCAGGGATTGCAGTACCGCAATGCCGCAGCAGATGATGGTAAGATCGGTGCCTTCTCGCATGGTGATGGCCTTGCCGATTTCAAAGGTATAATTGTCGTTCTCGTAGCAAGGCGGTTCAAACCCGCGGCCAATGCGGATATAGACAGGGCTTGGCGTATCCACGCAGGCCTGTACGGCCTTAGAAGTCTCAATGCCGTCTGCGGGGCAGATTACCGTCATGTTGGCAATGGAACGCATGATGGAAAAGTCTTCTGTGCAGTGATGGGTGGTCCCCGCATGCCCAAAGGAGATACCGGAATGTGTTGCAATGATTTTAACGGGCAGGTTCTGGTAGGCAATATCGGTACGCACCTGCTCGCCGGCTCTTAAGCAGGCAAACACGGCCATGGTGGATGCAAAAGGCACCAATCCCGCTTTTGCAAGCCCGGCGGCAATGCCGAGCATATTCTGTTCTGCGATACCGACATTGAAGAAACGGTCGGGGAACGCTTTTGCGAAGTGGACAATTGCGGTCGTCTGTGCAAGGTCTGCAGTCACGCCCACGATCTTAGGGTTTGATTTACCAAGCTCCGCTAATGTGCGCCCATAAATCTCACGGGCGGTCATGGTAGCTGCGTCATAAGCATTCCAGTTCGTTCCGGTTACAACGGCCATTTTATTGTCCCTCCTTACTGTCTCAGAATGGAAGCCTTGGCCTTTTCGCATAGCGCGGAATCGCCCGAGGCATAGTGATATACAACGTTGTTTTCCATGAAATCAACGCCTTTGCCCTTAACGGTGTTTGCAAGGATCATGACGGGTTGTTTCGTCGCGCTCCACGCCTTTTCAAACGCTGCATCCAATTGGTCAAAGTCGTGCCCGTCAATTTCGATCACATCAAATCCGAATGCGCGCCATTTGTCTGCAAACGGTTCAAGGGACATGACCTCCTCCGTAAGTCCGTCAATCATCAGGCGGTTGCGGTCAACGACCGTAATGACATTGGTCAGCTTGTAATGGGCAATGGACATTGCCGCTTCCCACACGCTGCCTTCACAGCACTCGCCGTCTCCCAACAGACAGACTGTCCTGTAGCTCTTTTTCAGGTACCGGCTGCCCAGGCCCAAGCCCGCGGCAATCGAAAGCCCATGGCCAAGGGAACCTGTAGAGACGTCGCATCCAGTGACCTTATTGGAGTCCGGATGCATGGCAAACGGGCTCCCAAAATGGTTGAAGGACTTGAGTTCCTCCTCTGGAAAGAACCCTTTTTTCGCGAGAACCGGAATATATCCGGCTGCGGTGTGCCCTTTGGAAAGGACAAAACGGTCGCGGTCTTCCCATTGCGGGTTTTTGGGGTCCACCTTGAGATACTTAAAATAAAGGATGGTAAGGATATCGGCAATGCTCAAAGAGCCGCCGACATGTGCGCCGCCGGACCAGGCCATTACATCTACGATGGTGAGTCGCAGATTGCGCGCAGTGTCCAGAAGCATCTGCTTTTCATTGGGAGTGAGTGGCATTTCTTTCCCTCCTTATTTATTTAGGATATTTAAAAAAGCGGAAAGCTTGGTATAAAACAAATCAGGCAAGAGTGAAAGAATGTGAAAGAAAAAAATCCTCAAAACAAGCTGGCGTAAAAGAAAATGCTGTAGAAATTAGTTATAATTTTTAGAAAGTGGGTAGTTCCACTATCTATTATGTAATATAAAAATATGCCGATGTCAAGGGATCTATTGCAACATTTTGAAAGTTAATTGTTTATCAAAGACACCTTCTCGCTGAGTACTCCTCAGCTTACGGTTGCACATCGGAATATTTTCCATTTTCGTGAAAATAATATGCAGAAGTGATTATTATGCAATACGGGCGGGTTTAATGTGAACAGCATATAGGCTTAATGGTTGGCTGTTGCTATAGCTCATTCTGTCGTTCTTATGGAGCTCAGAAAGCGGGACAGTTCTGCCTCGAATTTCTTGTCCTGCTCTGCGGTTCTCTTGGGTGGCCCCTTTAGCCTGCCGCCCGCGCTTCGGATTTTCCGGGCCGTGTGGCGGGCAAGCAGCAGCGCATCCATATTATCGTCGGTATATTCCATTCCGTCCTGATTGATTACTTTGGCGCGTTTACTTAGGCACATAGCGGCCAGCCCGTAATCCTGGGTGATTACAATATCCCCAGGCACAACACGATTGACCAGCGCAAAATCAACACTATCCACACCCTTTGAAAAAACCAGCGTCACCGCGCCGTCCTTTTCAAAATAGTGGGACGTGTCGCACAGAATAAGGCAGTCGATATTATGCGCTTTCGCTATGCGAACGGCTGTGTCCACCACAGGGCAGCCGTCCGCGTCGATCAGTATTTTCATGTAACTCTCCTGCAAGTAGAACACCGGAACGCACAATCTATTTCTGCGCTTCAATCTTCTCAGCCAGTTCGTTCAGATAGACCCATCGTTCCGTTTTGACTTCCAGCTCGGCCTTCAGTAACTCCATTTTTGCCAGAAGCTCCTGCAAGCGCACATAATCGCTGGCGGCTTTGGCAATCTCAGCGGAACAAGCGGCCACTTTGGCCTCAAGTGCAGCGATATCCTCATCAATTGTCTCAAATTCTTGCTGCTCTTTAAACGAAAACCGCAGTTTCCTTGGCCTTTCCGCGTTGTCGCTTCTGGGGGGTATGGCTGAATGTGAAGGTGATACGTCCTTTTTTGCTTCGGGAAGCGGTGCCGCCGCCCGAAGCTCCGCATATTCGGTATAATTGCCAGTATAGCAGGAAATTTTGCCTTCCCCGTTCACCTCGAAAATCGAGGTCGCTATTTTATCTAGAAAATACCGGTCGTGAGAGACCGCAATGACAGCTCCAGGGAACGATTCAAGATAATCTTCTATGATGGCCAGCGCCTCAATATCCAGGTCGTTGGTGGGTTCATCCAGCAGCAGTATATTGGGCGCCGCAATCAGTATGCTCAGAAGATACAGCCTTCTTCTTTCACCACCACTAAGTCGGCCGATGGTGGTATACTGCAGGTCAGAAGAAAACAAAAACCGTTCCAGCATTTGGGACGCTGAGAATGTGCCTTCCGCAGTCTTGGTTTCGCTCGCAATTGCGTTGATAAAATCGTAAACCCGCAGGGTAGGGTCCAAATCACGCCCCTCCTGAGAAAAATAGCCAATTCGGACGGTAGCGCCTACCGCCACCGTGCCATCGTCCGGCGTTAGCTTACCCGCGATGATGTTGAGCAATGTGGATTTGCCTACGCCGTTTTTTCCTACAATGCCGATCCGGTCGTCCCGTTGGATGTGATAGGAAAAATGATCGATGACCGTGCGGCTGCCAAAGGATTTTGTAATGCCATCGAGCTCAATCAGCTTTCGCCCCAATCGGCTGGACACAGTCACCATCTGCACAGCGGCATCCGTCTCAGGCGCTGCTTGCTCTTTCAGCGCGCCGTATCGTTCTATGCGATCCCGGCTCTTGGTAGAGCGTGCCCTGGCACCCCGCATGATCCACTGGTATTCCTTGCGCAAAATTGCCTGCCGCTTACGCTCGCTTGCTTCGGCCATCTCTGCGCGCTGCGCTTTCTGCTCGAGGTATTTAGAATAATTGGCCTCATAAGTATATAGCTTGCCACGAGATAGTTCGGCAATACGGGTTACCACCCGCTCAAGAAAATAGCGGTCATGCGTTACCATGATCAGGCCGCCGGTAAAGCGGCTCAAGCGTTGCTCCAGCCAAATTGCCATGTCGCTGTCCAGGTGGTTGGTCGGTTCGTCCAATATCAGAATGTCTGCGGGGTGAATAAGCGTTGCACAAAGCGCGACGCGCTTGCGTTGCCCGCCTGACAATGTCCCTATTTTCGCATCGTAATCCGTAATGCCCAGCCGTGTCAGCATGGATACGACTTCGTACTCATTGATTTCACGAAATTGCGGCGTGAACTCTGAAAACACTTGCTCGAGCACGGTAAGATCATCGTTCATCGCAGGGTTTTGTGACAGATAAGAGATCCGCAGATTGGGATTGGCGGAAATGCAGCCTTCGTCGGGCGGCTCTATGCCGGCTAAAATTTTCAACAGTGTACTTTTGCCCGTGCCATTGATGCCCACAATTCCAACATGGTCTCTTTCATTCAGGTATATGGAGACATCGTCCAGCAGTTGCTTGGTTCCGTAATTCTTTGAAATATGTTCCGCAGATAATAGCATTGTTTCTCCCTATATTCAAGCAGCTGCAGTTTAGCGCTTGGTAGTTTTCTGCCCTTTGTGTGAAAGCTCTGAATTGTTCATTCCGCCACAATACTAGCGGCCAAGATATACCCGCTTTACAGTAGTATCTGATTTATCTTACCACCATTAATGGCCTAAGTCATCCTGTGATCTGGAAAACCGAGGCAAGACAACATCGCTCTCGGCGTGATATAATTCATGCTGCTACTTTTGTGGTGGCACTTTTTTATATCATAAACAGTGTGAGGTAATGCATGAACGAAAAAGAGGTACGGGAGATCCGGCGCCGTTTCAGACCGGATAAAAGTATGATAGGCAGCGTATATGGCTGTTATGTCAATGAGGACAGGAAAATTGTCGCTACGTTTGAAGAGTTCCTTTCAGGCATGCCGCAGGAGGAGTCGGAACGCTTTCTTTCCCTTTTGAAAAAGTCTCTGTCCGGTTCCCTCGGAAAGAATCTCGTCAACATAGAGTTCAGCGCCAAACAAGTGATGAACAGCGACGAGCATAGGCTATTGTCCATGCTCCGTCAGAGCGGGCTAAAAAATTCCGATATGCTGCAAACCTTCTATCAGCGAGTCACTGAATCGCTGAGTATGGAGGGGAATTATCTCATTCTTCTGACCCACGATGTATATACGGTGCCCTACAAATCTAATGACGGTGAGCTACAGAAGGATGCTTCCGACGAGGAATTTAGCTACATCCTTTGCAGCATATGTCCTGTGAAGCTCACGCCGGCAGAGCTGAGCTACCAGTTGACCGAGAACCGCTTCCGCACCACTTCGCAGGGCTATGTAGTAGCCGCGCCGGAACTAGGCTTTCTGTTCCCTGCCTTTGATGATAGGGCCGCCAACATTTATGGTGCGTTGTACTATATGAAGAACGGCACGGAGAACCATCAGGAGTTTATCGATGCCGTTTTCCATGTAGAGCCGCCCATGCCCGCTGCGGCACAGAAGGAGATGTTTCAAGCCATATTGTCAGAAACACTCAACGAGGATTGCAGCCTTGAAGTGGTACAGGCTGTCCATGAGCATCTGAGCGAAATGATAGACCGTCACAAGGAAAACAAGGAACCCGAACAGTTGCTGCTCACTCAAAGGGAAATCGGAGCAGTGCTCAAGGAGTGTGGTGTATCAGAAGAGCATGTTCAAGCCTTTGCCACTACCTTTGACGCACATTTCGGCATGGACGCGCAACTTCCACCCGCCAACGTCATCGATAAAAAGCAGTTTGTGATCCGCACACCCGATGTGGTGATCAAAGTTGACCCCGAGCGGAGCGACCTCATCGAAACACGGGTCATCGACGGAAGCAGATATATCTTGATTCCGGCGGATGCAGGTGTGGAAGTCAATGGGGTAAGCGTAAAGGTCGGTATAGAGAATTGAATTAACCGAATATGTGAAAAAGCTGATACTTAAGTCATCTGGCCGGTATCGGCTTTTTTTAGTTCTAGAACACCTTTCGTGCTCAAAAAAGCCTACCGCCAGGTTGGAACCCGAAACGGTAGGCATAAGGAAAATACAAAAGTCTGATGAAGGGTGCCCGAAAGCTAGACTTTTAAACGGGTTCGATTGAGTCCTCCATATCTTTTGTCGAAGCTTTTTTTGCTTTGCGGCGCATTCTGAAAATGTTAAAAGCAATCAAACAAACAATGATCGCAAGTTTAATCCAGATGTTGATGGGGACCCATATTGCTAGGACAACAAACACAATGCCTAGCAAAGCGTGGCCGAGCAAGTTGCGCCAGTCTTTTAAATAGCCTTTCAGTCATCCCCATATTTTTTAGATGATGGATACGATGCTTGATTTTTAGTTGCTCATTTGGTCATTTATTCCTCCAATTGTAAAGTGTTACTTGATCAATGTGTCTTGCCTAATCTTGAGTGCGTTTTCGACAATCCTGTCGAAATAATCATTAAATTGCTGCAGCTCTTGTTCTGACAAGCAAGAGCATACTTTCTTCAACCAGTTTTCATGAATATCAATGTTGTTCACAACGCTGGTTTTTCCCGCTTCCGTTATTTGAATGATGTTTTTTCGCCGGTTCTTTTGATCCTGCCTTTTACAAACAAGGCCATCACGTTCCAGTATACATAACGCTTTTGCTACAGTGGTTTTGTCAAGCAGCAACGCGCTTGCTATGCTATCCTGTGATACCTTGTCATGAAAACAAAGAAAAGTGCAGATTGCGTGCTCCGTATCAGAAAATCCTGCATGACGGATTGTTTCATGGCTATATTCCCGGCCTAGCCTAATCAGCATATTTAGCTTCTTAAAGCTCATACAAAACAACTCCATGGTTGAATGTTCAACTGTTGATGATTCTATCATACGAATGACTTCGGCTTTTGTCAATATGCCGTCGGCAATTTGCTTTTTTAATAGAACTGCTTGACTTTCGTGTTAGCAATGGAGCCTGCGGCCCTGTTTGGAGTATCAAAGCCATGATCTCTGATA
>JAEYSE010000017.1 GCA_023435025.1 Bacillota bacterium | reverse complement strand
GCCTGAAACGGTAGATCAGAATACATCCATTGCGCAGCTGCGCCAAGAGACGGATGAATCTGCAAAACGGCTTGTAAAACCGGTGGACGGCATTTCCATTCGCATACTGGAGGATGCCCCTGTGTATGCCGAATGGGTGGAACCGAAAGGATGTAAGCCGGACAAAATGGTGCTCTATTTCCACGGCGGCGGTTTTGTGATGGGCAGCGCGCTTTCCCATCGCGGCATTGTGGGCAATTTTGTAAAACGCCTGGGAATAAAAGCGCTGGTTTTTGATTACAGCCTTGCGCCCGAGCACCCAGCGCCCGCAGCTGCGAACGATGGTTCGGCGATGTACCGCTATGTATTAGCCCAGGATTATAAGCCGGAGAACATCGTATTCGCGGGCGATTCGGCGGGCGGCGGCGTGGAGCTATCTACCTTGCTGAAGTTGAAGGATGAAGGGGTACCCCTGCCTGCCGCTTGTGTGGCGTTCTCCCCCTGTACGGACGCGACGCTCTCGGGCGCTTCCCATAAAACCCGTTTAAAGGCGGACCCCTGCACGCCTCGACGATCTTCTGAGACTTACCTTGGCTATTATGTGGGCGGCGGGGATGCGCGACACCCCTACGCTTCGCCGCTGTTTGGTGATTTAAAGGGGCTGTCACCAGTGATGATCCACGTGGGGGATTACGAAACGCTGCTCGACGATTCTGTGAGGTTTGCAGAGAGGGCGGAGGAAGCTGGCGTGGAGGTCCATCTTCACGTATGGGATGGTCTGTTCCATTGCTTTCCTTTGCTCGCGCCCATGTTCCCTGAGGCCACGCAGGCATTGGATGAGGTCTGCGCGTTTGTGCATGAAAAGCTTGGCACATGACGCAGCATGAAGCAGAACAGCTTGTTGGATGGCCGACAGGCTGTATTTTTATATGAAAACATCGGATGCCCCACTTTTGACGAGCTTGCCCAATCCAAATGTGCTATGATAAAAACCAACCCAAAGATGAAGGAGCTGTCTTCGTGACAAATCAGGAATTTCGAAAAATAGAGGCATACATGCTCTCCCAGATGAAGGACAGCGCACACGACCGGTACCACATTGACCGCGTGTTGAATTATGCCCTGGATATTGCAGGTACCGAAAAGGGTGTGGATATGGACGTACTATTGGCGTCCAGTCTGCTGCACGATATCGGGCGGGTAAGCCAGGCGGAAAATCTGGAGCTTTGCCACGCAGAAGTCGGCGGGGAAATGGCATATGAATACCTGCTGCAATCCGGCTGGAGTATAGGTAAAGCCCGCCATGTGCAGGCATGCATCGCTTCCCATCGGTACCGCGGGAACAACGAGCCGGACAGCATCGAGGCAAAATTCTGTTCGATGCAGACAAGCTGGACGCGACCGGTGCAATGGGAATTGCCCGCACGCTGATATACGGCGGGCAAATCGGCGAGCCATTGTACCTGCTGGACCCAAACGGGGAAATTCTTGTTGAAGCGACGGATGCGGAAAGAACTACATTCTTTCAGGAATACCATTACAAGCTGAAAAAGGTTTACCGGGCATTCTATACGGACAGGGCACGGCAGATTGCGGCGGAACACAGGAAAAACGCCGAGGCGTTCTATCATGCCCTGTTTTCTGAAATCGCCAGCAACCGGGAAACCGGCGCAAGGAAACTGGAAGAGCTCTTGATCTAGGGAGCCAGAACACAGACATCATTGCATAAGGGTTGGCTGCGTCTGATTTACGCTTTCAACATTTTCCTGTATAATAAGCGAAGATCACAACCGTAATATATTCCATATCCTATCCTCGGGAGGCTGCACATGAGCAATGCGGACAAGTTGTTTATAGAAAACTGCCGTGATATTTTGAAAAACGGGTTCTGGGATACGGAGCTTGACGTTCGCCCCAAATGGGAGGACGGCGCGCCCGCCCATACCGTCAAGCGCTTTGGCATTGTAAACAGATACAATCTGAAAGAGGAATTCCCCATACTTACTTTGCGGCGCACGTATTTTAAAAGCGCCGTGGACGAGTTGTTATGGATCTGGCAGAAAAAATCAAACAACGTACATGAGCTCAACAGTCGCATCTGGGATAATTGGGCGGATGAAGACGGTAGCATTGGAAAAGCCTACGGCTACCAGCTGGGCGTAAAGCATCAATATAAAGAGGGCATGTTCGATCAGGTGGACCGCGTGCTCTTTGATTTAAAGCATAACCCGCAGAGCCGCCGCATCATGACAAATCTCTATGTGCATGAAGACCTCCATGAAATGAGCCTTTATCCGTGCGCCTACAGCATGACGTTCAATGTCACGGGCAATACATTAAACGCCATACTCAACCAGCGCTCGCAGGATATGCTCACCGCAAACAACTGGAACGTCTGCCAGTACTCGGTGCTCGTGCATCTGTTTGCGGCGGCTTCCGGGCTGGAGGCCGGGGAACTTGTGCATGTCATTGCGGACGCCCATATATACGACCGCCATGTGCCGCTGGTCGAGGAACTCTTAAAGCGCGAGCCGCTGCCCTCACCCAAGCTCGTATGGGATGGCACAACGGATTTTTACGCGTTTACCGTAAACAGCTTCCGGTTGGAAGGGTACCAGTTCCACCCGTTTACTGCGAGCATCCCGGTTGCTATATAATATTATTGGAGATCAACATGAAGCTGATTGCCGCTGTGGATCAAAACTGGAACCTTGGGTATCGGGGGGAGCTGTTGTTCCGCATCCCTGCCGATCTCAAGCGCTTTCGCGCGCTCACAACCGGCAACGTTGTCGTCATGGGACGCAAAACGATGCTGTCTTTGCCCGGCGGGCGGCCGCTTGTAAACCGTGATAATATCGTCCTGACCCGTAACACAGCACTCGATGCGCAGGATATCCGCATTGCCCATTCCATTGACGAACTTTTTGAACTGCTGCGCCTTCCGGCGTTTGCCGGCAAAGAAGTTTTTGTGATCGGCGGGGCAGAGGTATATTCTGCACTCCTGCCGTTTTGTGAAAGCGCGCTCATCACGCATGTCAATGCGACACGGGAAGCGGATTGCGCCTTGCCGGACCTCGCCGCGCTGGACAACTGGGAGGTTACGGAGCGTTCGGACGTTCAGTTTCATGAGGACCTTTCTTTTTCCTATGTCACATATCAAAATATGTGTCCTATCAATACGTAATCATTTTTTCTTACAGCCATACATATCATAACAATGACAGATACACGGTAAGTTTCGTGTATTGACATTTGTGTGCGCTTTGGTACAATGCCTATGGAGTTAGTAAAAGCTAACACGGAACGGAGCAAACGCATGGCAAAGACGCTTGGGGAACTGCTGCCGGGGGAATCCGGCGTCATCAGCGCGGTGGGCGGCGCGGATGCGCGCATAAAACGGCGGCTGGTGGATATGGGCATTACCCCGCTTACAAGAATACTGTTACGAAAAACTGCCCCGCTTGGGGATCCCATAGAGGTACATCTGCGTGGATATGACCTTTCGCTGCGGCGGGAGGATGCCCTGTCCATCGAGTTATTTGACCCTGCGGAAGAAGAAGCGGCGCTTGCGCGGGCGCGCGCAGAGGATCGGCTGCGCATGAAACGCGCGGAGGCGCTGCTTTCGGGGCATAAAGCGCAAAGCGACCGCCCCGCCCATGAGCGCGCCATGCGGCTGACGGAATGGGCCGTATCCGTGCAGGGCGAACCGATTCGCACGTCCCCTTCTCCATGCGAAGGCTGCCCGCGCCGTGAAAGGCGCAGGGCGAAGGGCCAATCCCGCCGTGCACCAAAAGGGCCTTGCGGCCCGAATCAAAACGAGCGGAGGGCCGTAAAGCTCGCGCTTGTGGGCAACCCCAACAGCGGGAAGACCACGCTGTTTAACGCCATGACCGGCTCGCGCGAATATGTGGGCAACTGGCCGGGCGTAACGGTGGAAAAAAAGGAGGGGCGGCTGCGCGCCCACGGGCAGGAGATGCTGCTTGTGGACCTGCCGGGCATCTACTCGCTTTCCCCCTACTCGCTTGAGGAGGTCATTGCGCGAAACTATATTATAGAAGAACAGCCCGACGCCATCATCAACATTGTGGATGGCACCAACTTGGAGCGCAACCTTTACCTGACCGTACAGCTGATGGAACTCGAGCGCCCCATGGTCCTTGCGCTCAACATGATGGATGAAGTGGAAAAGCGCGGCGACCGCATCGACGTAGGTCGGCTTTCTCTGGAGCTGGGCATACCCGTTGTCCCCATCAGTGCGCGCACGGGAGAGGGTGTGAACGAGCTGTTAAAGCAGTGCGAGCTATTGGTCGATATCATACACGAGCAGGTGCATTGCCGCAATTTTATAGAGCCGGACGACGTATACGACGATGTGACACACGCCGCGCACCACAAAATAGGCGAGATAGCAGATGATTATGCGGTAAAAGCGGGTATCCCCGCGCACTGGGCGCAGATGAAGCTTTTGGAAAGCGACGCGCTCATACTCGAACAGTTGCAGCTTCCGCCTTCCGCGCGGGAAGAAATTGACCGGGTGATACAGGCCTACGCTGGAGCTGACGAGCGGTTTGACAGCGGCATGCGTGTGGCTGAAAGCCGGTATCGCTTCATTTCCCGGGTAATTTCGGCAGCGCTCACAAAAAAGCGCGGCATGGAGGACCGCAGCATTTCGGACCGGATCGACGCAGTTCTCACCCACAAATATTTCGCGCTGCCGGTATTCCTGCTCATTATGCTCCTTATATTCCTGCTGACATTCGGTAGCGTCGGCTCCTGGCTTTCCGATCAGGTGGAGGCGCTCATTGGCGAGGCGCTTTCGCCATGGCTCAGGGGCTGGCTAACATCCATGGATACGTCGGGCTGGCTCGTGAGCCTGATCTGCGACGGCATTATCACAGGTGTAGGCGGCGTACTGACGTTTTTGCCGCAGATCGCGCTGCTGTTTCTTTGCCTTTCCATATTGGAGGATAGCGGCTATCTTTCCCGAACGGCATTTATTATGGATAAGCCGTTAAAGCGTATCGGCCTTTCTGGAAAATCCTTTATTCCCATGCTGATGGGGTTTGGGTGCACGGTGCCCGCAGCCATGAGCGCGCGCACCATGGAAAATGAGAAGGACAGGCGCATGACTATATTTCTGCTGCCGTTTATGAGCTGTTCCGCCAAGCTGCCGGTATATGGGCTGATTGCGGGGGCATTCTTTGGGCGCGGTAGCGGAATGGTGGTGTTTGCGCTCTATGTGCTTGGTATGCTTTTTGGGGTGCTGACTGGCCTTGTATTCAAGCGGACGCTGTTTCGAGGGGCAGATGCCCCGTTTGTCATGGAAATGCCGCCCTATCGCCGCCCGCAGCTCAAAAATACGCTGCAGCACGTGGGGGAGCGCGTAGAGCATTTCCTGGAGAAAGCGGGCACCATCATAC
>JAEYSE010000114.1 GCA_023435025.1 Bacillota bacterium | reverse complement strand
CTGTGGTTGGAGCCTTTCAAGAACCATCTTGTGGTAGGAGCCACGAACCAATCCACAGCATCCCTTACAGTGTAGCACAGCCCTTGGAGAGGGGCTCTAATAACTACTACACTATAATACAAGGAGCACGCCATGATGTTTAAGCGTAAGGAAAATCTCGATTTTTATAGCACTCTGACCCAGCAGGCACAAACAATCCGTGACACGGTAAACGCGCTGTGCGAGTTCTGTGAAAATCCTACACAAGAAAACGGTGATTTCGTGAAAGCTAAGGAAATGGAAGCCGACCAGATTCGCTATCAACTGGTGGAGGATATCAACCGTACGTTTATCACCCCCATTGACCGGGAAGACCTGTTCCGTCTCTCTACCTCCATCGACGATCTGGCTGACTATGCCTGGACCACGGTGAAGGACCTTCGCATCTATGATATATTGCCGGATAAAAATTTGCTGTCTATGGCGAAAATATTGCTGCAGATGGCCGACGGTCTGTTGGTATGTGTTGGAAACCTGGAAAAGAACCACGCCTTGGTTTCCAAGGAGGCCACAAAAGTCAAAAAGCTGGAAAACATTCTGAACGTTCGATATCACGAATCCATCGCAGAGCTGTTTACCTCGGATGACTTTAAGGTTATTCTAAAGTACCGCGAGATATACAGCCATATGAATCACGCCTCCGATAAGGGCGATGTCAGCGCGGACATTCTCCAGAACATCGTTGTCAAGCTTTGAGGTAATGTCGCACCAGATACTACTCAACAATCAATATACGTCAGGATGCCCGTAGGATGCATGGTCCTTGCTCAATGCAGCTTGTGGCTTAGCAAGGTTGGATATTGATTAGCAATGTATAAGTATTTAGTGAGTAACACAAGGCCCTACGTTTGCGTAGAGCCTTGTGATTTGCCCCGCGACACTTTGTGCGTGATAGGCTGTGAGCTCCACGTTACCTGTGTATTCCTTGAGCCATGCACGTAGGAGTGAGTTCGGCTCAAGTGCTTCAAAACGTCAACTTGTATAATAGTCAACCAATGAAGCCAGCGCCGCAAGAAGGAGCTCTTTTATTGCCCTTGTCCGCCTCCTCCTTTTTCACACATAGCCTGCTTTCAACATAACCTGTACTGTGTCTGCTTCTTTTGGGGAAATAAAGTACAAGGAGTGACAACTATGAGTTTATGCCTTTTGCTCTTACTGGCACTTACCTGCTGCGGAAACAGACGCGGATGTCACCGGAATCGTTGTTGCTAATACGACCTATTGAAGCTTGCCTTAAGAGGCAAGCCTTTTTTGCCCATTTTAAATAGAGCCGTAAAAATAGAACCATTGGATGGGAGGCAGAGGGGAATTGTGCCGCATTCGCCTCCCTGCTCTATATCCAATTAATCAGCATTTCTGGGCTCGGGGGCGCTCAATGGGTCTGGTAATCAGGGATATAGAAAACCCCGCCTCCATAAGGAAACGGGTTGGCTCTTCAATATCTACCTCTTGACCGCCCCCGTGGTTGGAAGCAGTCCTTACAATAAACAGGCTTGTCGTTAGACGGCTGGAAAGGAACCATTGTATCTCTGCCGCACTGAGCGCATACTGCCGGGAACATTTCACGTTCCGGCCGGCCATATCCGTCTCTGCTACCGCCGCGCTGGCCCTTCCTTGCAGCTCTGCATCCCGGGCACCTTTGAGGCTCGTTTGTAAAGCCCTTTTCCGCATAAAAGTATTGTTCGTTTTCGCTAAAAAGAAATTCAGCCCCACAGTCTCTGCAAGTAAGTACTTTGTCTGCCAATTTAATTCCCTCCGTTTTTACCAGTGCCTAGTTTGCTAAGCCTACCAAGTTATAGTTTGTTTGTACTTTAAGTTTTGCCGGAACGCGAGAAAATATAAGCCCCTGACGTATCGCACCCCGGTGATCATCCCTGCTAAAGCGCAAATGAGCTGCTGGAGGGAGATTTGGGGTTGTTGGCGGGGAGCTTAACTATTCGAGCCGTTCAATCGTTACCTGCCCACCTCAATCTATGTTATAATCTATGCATGAAAGCATTAGATAAAATGAAACTCAATGGCTATGCAGCATCCGGCTGCGTCCTTCGTAATGGTGAGGCCTATATCCTCAATCCATGGGCATTCCCGTCTGAAGAGGAATATGAGGCGCTTGTCCAAGCAATGAAGCCCGATTACGTATTCTCCAGCACAGAGGCCGGTGTCGTGGCCGTGCCCAACGTGGAGTAGGCTTTCTCCTTGACTGTAAGAACTTACCATGATGCTCTTCAGGTAACCGCTACCCCGCGGCCGAGTAACCTAATGCTTGCATTGATCCCGGTCATTAACGGCAGGGGTGGCGTTACTTATGAAGTTGTTGTTCTTCCAAATTTACACAATCCATAAAAGCGCCCGTTCTATCTTTCTAATTTTTGCGATATCGTAAGCCATCAGGACTAGGGAGCTTCATCTTCCTCCGCGGCCCCTCCCTGGATCCTCTCCTATCACCCGCTCCACAAGGGTATTTAGAAGCTGTTCTTGCGGATGCGGGTGGTAACGATTATCACATACGCTGTGAATGCATATATTGCAGTATAACGTCTGCTCGAACACCTCTTTGCCTCACGCGCCACCTATCCTTCGGGGCAGGTGGCCGTTTTTTTGGGGCGGCGTTTGCCTTCTTCCGTTTCACTAATTGTTCGCTCGTGACATAATATATACTGTGTCACCGCAATTTATTGACAGGAAGTGATAATCATGAGTCGCCGCAACAACAACATATTCCCCTTTCTAGTTGGTGCTGCCATTGGGTCTCGCTTCGGCAGACGTAGATGCAGGCGCTGCCGCAGACGCTTTTAATACATATCATCAGCTTGCCTTTTAAGGCAAGCTTTTTTGTTTGAAAACCAATGGCGCCATACCTCTTGGCCCTTTTCTAAATTTGGATTATGCTTTAAGCAGGAGTCATGGGCAGTGAAAACCCGCGCCTCTCCTTCACGCTACTCCACCGCCGGGCAACTCGATGCTTGCATTGGCCCCGGGCTTGAACGGCAGGGTTGGCGTTTTTGTTTTCCCTCAGTTCCGCTGTCAATGCCAATTCTCTTCCCTTTTTACCCCATGTTATATCCTGGGATCAGGATCTGTTAGAATAATGGCGTTTTCCCCTAATCCCCTGGGCCTGGCCAGCAGGGCCCAGCACGCCACCCGCACCACCTGGCACTTGTGCTTTGAGAGTTCGATTTCGCTACTCGAGAAGGAGACAGCGGGTGGCGTTGCTTTTGCTTCTCATAATCCCTTGTCTTCCAAGCCATACTCCAAGAAAGGAGTGTGGGCTATGAAGAAGAGAAGCAGTAAAGGCACAAGGTTTTTCGAAGCAGAACTGGAAAATCCGATCTTAGGAATACGTCCCGTATTAGACACCGACCTTACAAGGGATAATTTTGAGAATGATCCCGGCGATTCCGATTTTCAGGATTTATAGTGCTGCTCATACCTGCCCGCATCAGGAACCACGCTATCGTGGTTTTTCTGCGGGTTTTTGAGATGCCATATAAAGCAAAAGGGCTAGATAATACCCAGCCCTTTCCATGGTGCATTAGATGGGACTTGTTTTACCGCATTCGCCTCCCTGCTTGCATGCCATGCTGCTGTGCAGTATGGCAGCGGCAAAACCCGGCCGCTAAAATCGCTCCACTGAGCGATTTCTCACGCGGCTTCAAGTCCCATCGATATGGACCAAAAACAAAAAACCATCCTTTCGGATGGTTTTTGCTTTTGGTGCGGTAGATGGGACTTGAACCCATACGCTCGCGCACACGCCCCTCAAACGTGCCTGTCTGCCAATTCCAGCACTACCGCGACAGTGACTATTATACTGAATTTGAACAGCGGTTGTCAACTCATTTTTGAGTTGAGAAAAACGCCCGGTTTTAGGGCGTTTTTATGCGCTTCGCCCGCAAAGTGGCCGTATTTGGACTACTCTTTTTATTTGGAACCGTTTATAACTCACAGCCTATGTCCGGTACGCTGGCCCGCTAGAGCATGCGCGTGGCGCTGTCATATGCGAGAGCGCTTCTTTCACACTCGCTGTCGTTCATGGTCAGCTG
>JAEYSE010000036.1 GCA_023435025.1 Bacillota bacterium | reverse complement strand
ACATCTCCAATATTTCCACATGCAGCCCGAATACGGCCTCGTACATCGTAAAATCGTTGTACATGTCGAGCATGCCGCTATAATTGCCGCCCAAAAAGCCAAAGCGGGAATCTTTGAGCATGCGCTTTACGCCTGCGGCGCGGATGTATTCGGAAATCTCCTTCCAGGCGAGTACGGCTTCGGGGCGGTCTGCTGTGTTTTCATCAGCGAGCGAGCCGGGGTAAGTCTTATCCATGCCTAAGAGTCCGTTGATGACCTGGATATCTAACCCTGCGCGGTTGCATGCGTAGGTAATTTCCGGAACGGGGCACGCGCCGCAGTTGGCCAGCCATTCCCCGGTGGTGGTCTTTTTATAGTTGATCTGCGCGGTGGGCTGGAGGTTTAATAAAACGGCGGGCGCCTTGCAACTTAAATGTACGGGTAGCACGCTGTCGCTTGTGATATAGGTGGCAGAATGGCAGAACACGATATCCACATTCTTTTCGTTGAACCACTCCCCGGCCTGCCTGCCGCTCGCGCTGTCGTCCACAAGGCCGTAAAAGAACACGTCGCCCCATTCGGACATGCGGGTTTTGATAAACTCGCCATACGCGATCATGCGTTCCCTTAGGCCAATAAACTGGGGCCAATATGCTTTTAATCCAACGGTATACAGGCCGATCCTCGGCTTTTTTGGAACGGAAAGCGGCTGCAGCATATTTATTCACTCCCTCTGTTTTCTTAAGATTCTTTTAGAGCAGAAAATCGGCTATGAATAGTCTTGGTATCCTATAGCCTTATTATATCTGCGGCGATGTGAAAGCGCATCCAATGAACTTGCGGCAATATAGCAGAATATTGCGCAAAAACGGCGTTTGACTGTGACAATATGGCGCATTAAATATCGAACGGAATCGCGTGGCCCGCGCAGTAAGTTTGTATTATAATACAAATATGTTGCGGAATTAAATGCGGGGGTAAAACGGATGAAGGACTATACCGCCAAAGCGGCGCTGGATATTTCGGAGGATTCGTATATTACCACCGTCACGCCCAATCTGTTTGACAAAACACGCTTTTTTTACGCACAGGAGCTGGGCGAACTTAAGGCGGGCAGACGCTATTACACCGAACGCGACGGCCTTCCTTCCTACTTGCTGCTCTATACGTTGGGCGGCTCGGGAAGGCTTCTTTATGGGGAGCAGGAATATACTCTGCTGCCTGGGGATATCGCGTTTTTGGACTGCATGGCTTTCCAACGCTATGAAACGGGGCCGGAAGGGCATTGGTATTTGAAGTTTGCGCATGTATACGGCCTTTCCGTGACGAATTACTATGAGCTGTTTATAAAGGAGGGCGCGAACGTCATCCATATCCCCGCCGCCTCGCACATGCCGTTTTATTTGGACCGCCTGCTGCAGCTCTACCGTCCGCGCTCCGCCAACAGCGATCTCATTGCATCCATGCACATCGTGGAACTCTTGACGGAGTTGATCTTAAACGCGCAGAGCCTCACTCCATATGGCGCGGAAGAATACCTGCTTCGGGCAGCTTCTTACCTGGAAGCGCATTATAGAGAAAAGCTTACGCTCAACACCCTTTCAGAATACCTTTCCGTCAGCAAGTACCATTTGCAGCGGCAGTTCAAGGCGCATTTTGGCGTTACCCCCGCGCAGTATCTTACCAATCTGCGCATCAACCGCGCAAAGGAGTTGCTACGCACCACGGCCATGCCGGTTTACGAAATTTGTGAGCAAATCGGTATGGAAAACCCAAGCTACTTGATCAAGCTGTTCCGCGATCATGAGGGAATGACGCCGTATGCATACCGAAAAATATGGCGATAGAAAAAAGGGCGGCCCGTCTGAGCCGCCCCAATATGGGTTCCTAAGGTCGTTACCACCCTAGGCGGGTTTGGGAGCCGAAGCCGAGCGCCGCCAGTGGCGAGGCTCAGTGCGCAAGGGAGTGAAAGCCCGTTAGGGATTGTGCGACCATTGCAAACTGTGGGTCCGTCAGGTAGAGCCCCAACGTCTGTTTACCGGCACTAACCCTACGCCGGAAAGTTGTTGTAAATGCGCAGTGCGTAGACAGAGCCTGTGGAAAGATCATCCTCCGTATAGCCGGATACGGCGTTGCCAACCAGGAAAGTGGAGCTTACTAGCTGCTCTTCAGGGGGGAGCGCGTTGGGGCCGGGGATGCCGTACATCGTGTTTTCATCCACCCGCACCCAAAGATCGCCCACGCGGAAGGAGAGGCCGTCCTCGGAAACTTCGTCGATGATGCCGTCAATGTTTACGATGGCCTTTCCGGAAATGGGCGGTACCGTCTCCTGCGGGGGAGTGGCTTTGGAACCAAACAGCGCGTAGCCGCCCAGCAGCAGCATAACACACGCGGCGATGCCGCCAACAACTAGGCCCAACTTTTTCGTCTTCATATAAAATCCTTCTTTCTTCTTACCATTCTGTCTTTGTTGCAGCAAAGAGAGCGTCTTTTCTTCAAAGCCCGCATCCGGCTGAATATGTTCCATGGCCGAGCGGTACGTCTTTTTGTCAAACATCGAACTCTCCTCCCAGCTGTTTTTTAAGTAAAGCCCTTCCGCGCTGCAGCCACGAACCCACCGTACCGGGGCTGGCGTGGAGTATGCGCGCAATTTCCACGATGGAATACCCTTCGTAGTAGTAAAGGTGCAGTGGCAGCCTGTACTTATCCTCCAATTCCAGCACTGCGGAAAGCAGCGTATGCTCCTCCGGCGGCAGGCTTAGGATTTCCTCGTTTAAAGGCAGCGGCGCGTTTTTGCTTTTGCGCAGCGCGTCCTTGCATTTATTGGCCGTCACGCGGATCAGCCAGGCCTTTTCGTGCGCGTCGTCTACGAAGTGCGGCGCTTTTTCAAGGTAGGTAAAAAACACGTCCTGCACGATATCCTCGGCGTCCTGTACGTTTTTCGTATACGTAAACGCAAGCCGCACAAGGCTTGTCGCATGCGTCTTTACGGCGCTTGTCGCATTGTCGAGTTCGGGTTGAGCATGCATGCGCTTTCTACCTCCTCACCATAGAAACGAATCAAACGGGCGATATTTTGCATGATCCCGGAATAAATATTTTTCACCGATAATGATGGGCACAAAAAGCCCATCCTCAAACAAATTTATACATGGTAAAATATACTATACAAATAAGAGGGAGGGCAATATGAAGCTGGAAACACAAAGGCTGCTGCTTGTACCCCTAAACGGGCGGCAGTTGCGGCTTTGGATTGAAAATATATGCGAATTGGAACAGGAACTTCACTGCTTCTACCGGGCTGAACCGCTGACGGGCGAATTCCTGAACATCGTAAAGGGGCAGTTGGAAACGGTGGAGCGGGATGAAATGAATACGCTCTTTCACACCTTTTGGTTTTTGATTCGCAAGGAAGACGGGGTCGTGGTGGGATCGGCGGATTTTAAAAATGTGCCGGATCAGAACGGGGAAGTCGAAATCGGCTACGGCCTGGGCGAGGAGCACCGCGGCCATGGCTATATGGCGGAGGCTATTGCCGCCATGTGCCATTGGGCGCTTGCGCAGCCCGGTATCGCCCATGTCATTGCCGAAACCGAGCGGGACAACCTGCCTTCCCAGCGGGTGCTGGAGCGATGCGGCTTTACGCGCTATTGGGAAGGCAATACGCTGTGGTGGAAGCTTTGAGATGGCAGCCGCGCGGCAACAGAAAAGTATTTGAGGCTCATAACGAGTGGGATATGCTTCCAGTCGGCGCTAAGGCGCCGATACCTTGCAACCCCTTAATCAGGCAACGAAAAAGGAGCGGCATTTGCCGCTCCTTTGATGCTAACCGTCCAAAAGGTGGTATGTGTCTTAGTCCGATACGTAGGGAAGAAGGGCAACGACACGGGCCCGCTTGATCGCGATTGCCAGCTCGCGCTGGTGCTTCGCGCACACGCCGGACATCCGGCGAGGCATGATCTTGCCGCGCTCAGTGATGCACTTGCGCAGGCGTGCGGTATCCTTATAGTCGATATGCTCCATCTTATCCACGCAGAACTGGCAGACCTTGCGCCTGCCTTTGCGCCCGCCGCGGGGACGCATTTTGCGTTCTTCCATGGGTATTCCTCCTGTCATTCAATCCTGTAGGTGGGGGCGGGGATTGGCCCTTTCTTCACTTAGAAAGGAAGCTCGTCCTCGCTGATATTTTCAAAACCTGCAAGGTCCGGCAACGGCGAAGCATTCTTCTGGCCGCTTCCCGATGTATACGCGGGTGCTCCGCCAGAATAGGGGGCGCCGCCTTCCGCGTTCTTGGGCGTGAGGAATTCCACCTCGTCCGCCGTAATGTCAAGCGACATGCGCGTTGCGCCGTTTTTATCCTCGTAGGTGCGGGGCTGCAGCTCGCCTGTCACTGCCACTTTACGGCCCTTGGCCAAAAAGCGCTGGCAGTTGTCGCCCAGCTGCCGCCATGCATTGATACGGAAAAAATCCGTCTGGCGCTCGCCGCCGGCCTGTGAAAAACGGCGGTTGACTGCGATGTTGAATGTGCAAACGGAAACGCCGGATTGTGTGGTGCGGGTTTCCGGGTCATTCGTCAGGTTGCCGATGAGAAAAATCTTGTTCATGCTTCAACCTTCCTTTCAGGCAGCTTGTTTCGTGCGCGAGACATGCAAAAGGGACATGGGTTACGCCTCTTTACGGGTAACCATGTACCTGAGCAGACTTTCGTCGTTCTTAAAGTTACGCTCAAGCTCCTTGGGGAACTCCGGCGCACTGTTGAACGTCATCAATACATAATAGCCTTCGGTCTTGTAATCGATCGGATATGCGAGACGGGTTTTGCCCCATTCGTCTATCTTCGCAACCTCACCGCCGTTGGATGTTACGATGTCGGAATACTTCTGGATGAGGGTTTTGTTGGCCTCTGCCTCAAGCTCCGGCGTGATGATGTAAAGCGCTTCGTATGCGTTCACGCATTTCACCTCCTTATGGTCTAAAATTGGCCGGACATCCATGTGCCCAGCAAGAAGGACGTTAGCAAAAGGTATTGTAGCACAGTTATCTTCTTGGTGCAAGGAAAAACCTTGATTTCTGGTATTTTTGGGCCTAAGGGTCTTGGCTTTTACGTTTTGTTTGGTCAAGCCATGTGATATAGTAAAATTTGGGGGTGGCAGAATGTTCAAAATTGGCGACTTCTCCAAATTAACCAAGGTTTCTATCCGCATGCTTCGTTATTACGATGAAGCGGGGTTGTTTGAGCCGGCATATATCGATCCGGTTACGGGCTACCGGCAATACGCGATTGAACAAATTCCGCTTCTGAATAAAATCGTGTTTCTTCGGGACGCGGGTTTTCCCATTTCAGAAATTGCAGAGGCCGTAACGGAAGGGGAAGCGCAGCTTTTAGAGCGGTTTGAATTGAAGCGGCAGGAGATCGCCTCCGCGATTGAAACGGAACAGCAGCGTATGGAAAGATTGACGCGCGCAATGCGGGATATTGGCAAAGATGCGTTGAATATGCACTATAATGTGTGCATCAAAAGCGTGCCCGGCTATCATGCGCTATGCCTGCGGGAGGTTCTGCCCGATTATTTTGCGGAAGGCGTACTTTGGAAGCGTATGACGGCGTTTGTGGAGCGGCACGGCATACAGGCGGACGGCGTTACGTTTGCTCTTTATCACGACCAGGACCATAGGGAAAACAACGTGGATGTGGAAATTTGCGCAGAAGTCACAAGTATGGGGGAGGACCGGGATGGGTTCGTGTTCCATACGATCGAGCCGGTTCCACTTATGGCCTATACCATGGTATACGGGCCATTTGAACGTATTGCGGGGGCGTATGCGTCCTTCCTCCGCTTCCTGGAGCAAAACGGTCAGTATGAGTTGCTTTGGCCCAATCGGCAGATTGTGCACCGCGGCCCGTGGAACGAGGAAAATCCGGACCGATACTTGACGGAGCTTCAAATTCCACTAAAGCAGAAAAATGTAAGTAAGCCCTTGACTCTCACACAGTGTCAGGCTTTAGAGTGAAGCGCATAAGACAAATCTTTCATTGGAGGTATGTTATGCAGCGCTTCACATTAGCCCCGGTCGGGCGTATCGAAATTCGGGAGGAAGGCATGTTTGTGCGGCTGGAACCGGAGTATGCGCCCGCTTTGGAGGGGTTAAACGGGTTTTCACACATCAATGTGCTTTGGTGGTTCCATGAATTTGACGCGGCGGATTGCCGCAAGGTGCTTACTGCGCCGCAGCCCTACCGCAACGCGCCGGAGATGATGGGCATATTCGCTACCCGTTCTCCCGTACGGCCCAACCCCATTGCGCTTTCCACGGCAGAGATACTTGCAATGGATACGGAGAAAGGAC
>JAEYSE010000009.1 GCA_023435025.1 Bacillota bacterium | reverse complement strand
CCCAAGACCATTAAGGGTGTATGGGGCTTCAACGGTACGGAGCGCCCGGGCGCCGTGTATCTTGCTGCGGTTCTTGCCGCACACGCCCAGAAGGGACTGCCCGCGTTTGGTATCTACGGCCATGACGTACAGGATCTTTCGGACAACAGCATACCTGCAGACGTTTCGGAAAAAATACTCCGGTTTGCCCGTGCGGGCGTTGCCGCGGCATCGCTTCGCGCAAAGAGTTATTTGCAGGTCGGCTCCATGTGCATGGGCATCGCGGGCTCCATACTCAACCAGGATATGTTCCAGGAATACTTCGGTATGCGCTCCGAATCGGTGGACGAAACCGAGCTTCTGCGCCGCGTCGATCTGGGTATTTACGACCATGAGGAATTTGAGCACGCGCTCAAGTGGACAAGAGAACACTGCAAGGAAGGCTTCGATCCCAACCCTGCGGAGAACCAGTTCACACGCGAGGAAAAGGACGCCCAGTGGCAATTCTGTGTCAAGTGCATGCTCATCGTACGCGACCTCATGGTGGGCAACCCCCGCCTGGCGGAAATGGGCTTTATAGAAGAAAGCTGCGGCCATAACGCCATTGCTGCTGGTGTGCAGGGCCAGCGCCAGTGGACGGATTACAAGCCGAATTTTGATTTCCTGGAGGCCATGCTCAACAGCCAGTTCGATTGGAACGGCATCCGTCCTTCCTATGTCGTCGCCACCGAAAACGACACGCTCAACGGCATGACCATGCTTTTTGAACACCTGTTGACCAACACGCCGGGTATATTCGCGGATGTACGCACCTATTGGAGCCCTGCGGCCGTCAAGCGCGTGACTGGCAAGGAGCTCACGGGGGACGCGAAGAATGGCATCATCCACCTCATCAACTCCGGCGCAGCCTCCTTGGATGGCACGGGTGCGGCCAAGTCTGCCGACGGCAAGCATGTCATCAAGCCCTCCTATGAACTTTCCCAGGAGGACGCCGAGGCCTGCCTGAAAGCAACGCATTGGTGCCCCGCCAATAAGGGCTACTTCCGCGGGGGCGGGTTCTCCTCCAACTTTATCGGCGGTACGCGCGGCGGCATGCCTATCACAATGGCGCGCCTCAATTATGTAAAAGGCCTCGGCCCCGTGCTGCAGCTTGCCGAAGGCTACAGCTGCGAGCTGGACCCCGAAATCCATGCGAAGCTGGACGGCCGCACCGACCCCACCTGGCCCACCACCTGGTTTGCGCCGCGCTTAACCGGCAAAGGCGCGTTCACGGATGTGTACAGCGTGATGGCCAACTGGGGTGCAAACCATGGCGCGTTCTGCTACGGGCATGTGGGCGCGGACCTCATCACGTTTGCCTCCATGCTCCGCATCCCCGTTTCCATGCATAATGTGGAAAAGGAACACATATTCCGCCCAGCGGCTTGGGCTGCGTTTGGCACGGACGACCTCGAGGCTGCCGATTACCGCGCCTGCAGCGCGTTCGGGCCGCTGTACAGGTAACGCAATCCCGGGCATTTTTCGCGCCCAGATGAATTGAATTACGGTATTCCAGTATGGGCGCTGCATCCGGCGGCCGCGTGAGGGTAACATATCCTCGCGCAGGGCAATGGTGCCGCGCCCGACAAATTTATAAAGATTTTTAGGTCCATCTCCACGCTTCCTAAAGGAAGGAGCGGTTGTGCATCCTTTAGCTACATATCAAACCTTGTAAGGTCCCCGAATGTACCATTTTGGAGGCACGCAGTTTCCCACATAAAAAATATAACGCGATGCCTAAAAGCGCAGATACCTTGAAATCCTATGGACGCCCTTTATAGAGCGTCCTTTTTTGTTATAGCTGCCTGTATGGGATGCATGGAAAAGAATTTCCTGCCCGCTTCTGAAACTCATACAACAGGATATGTACAGGCATCAAAATTGCCTGTACAGAATAAAAAAAGCCCGTGGAACCTTTTTATGGGCGGGTTTTCATTTCCCCGCGTTAACGCGCATAGAAATAGCTAAAGAAATAGCTGTCATAGACGTAGTTTTCCAAAACAAACACAAATTGCAAAAATTCATGCACGCATGCAGGTATAAACCCGGTTGGTATGGCAATACTCACTGCATCCAAAGTATGACAGGGGAGAGATCAAGCATGACTGTAGAAAGCCGTCAATACACACAGCAACACTCCGCCCGTCTGGGTTGGAGTACCCAGGAGGATGCCTTGTTGTTCGAGGCAGTCCGTATCGCCCGTGAAGCCGGAGCGCCGCTTAAGGCGGTGTTTGATGATGTAGCGGAGCGCACTGGCCGTAGGCCGAACAGCATACGGAATTATTACTATGCGCGCGTCAAGCAGGAAAACGGGAGCAACGCGCAGCTCCAGCACAACCCGGCGTTCGTTCCGTTTACGGATGATGAAATCCACCATCTGCTCACCACCGTGCTTGGCGCACAGGCGCGCGGGGTTTCCGTGCGGGCTTGTACGCTGCAGATGGGCAACGGCGATAACCGCGCGATGCTCCGTTACCAGAACAAGTATCGTTCCCTTCTGAAAAGCAACCCGGCCCTCGTCCGGCGCGTGGCGAAGCAGCTTCGGGAACAGGGGCAGCCCGCTTTCGATCCGTTTGAAAAATCCGCGCCCGTGCGCCGTGCCGGAAGGCCGCGCAAGCAGAGCGGCAGCCTGTTGGACGTGGTGGGTGGGGTTGTCAACCAGCTCGACCGTGTGGAGGGCTTGGACGTATCCGCGTTCTTTGAGTCTTTAGGCGCTTTGGCCGTATCCGCCGCAAAGGGCGTCGCGGCGCAGCAGCGTCTTCAGGCGATGAGTGGCGGGGAGGACATCGCGCTGCTCATGGAGGAGAACCAGGAATTAAAGGCACAGCTCAATGACCAAAAGCAGGAGCTCAGTGCCCAGCGTGAGCGGTTTACCACATTGTTTGGATACTTCCGGCAGTTGATGGACGTGAACCGTGAGTTCTTGGGCATGACCTCGGTCACAAAGGTCAGCAGTCTGAGCAACTATATCCGAGAGCTTTCCCGCAACATGGAAGACTGCGAGAAATGGATGTTTGACGTTACGCCCATGGCGTAATCTTGTTGAGGATGCAAGAAGGCTCCGGAATATTCCGGGGCCTTTCCTTATGCTGCTGGGTATAGCCCACATAATGGTATAGCCATCCTGCTTTTGCGCATATTAACAGCAAACATACAGGAGGTTTAAAATAATTGAAAAGAATAGCCTTGATTCTGGTTGCGGCGCTCGTGCTTAGTTTAGCATTCGCCTGTACCACCACGCCGAACGTCACACCCAGCCCGGCGGGTACTAGCATGGCTCCTTCCCCGGGGACGGGAACGGTGCCGCCAGCCGCATCGCCGGGTATGTCTCCGGCCGCCTCGCCGGGAACTTCACCCGGCGGTGCAGCGCAAAGCCCCGGCAACTCGCCGGGTGCATCTCCCGGTGCATCTCCCGCTACATCTCCTGGCGAAGGGCTTACGGCTTCCGCCAAGGGGTACGGTGGAGACGTAACCGCAACGCTGTCTTTAGCGGACGGCAATATCGGGATGTTAACGCTCAGTGGGCCAAACGAGACGGAGGGAATAGGAAAAGCGGCGTTGGACACCTACAACAAGATGCTCGCCGACATGAAAGACAAACCGCTTTCGGAATTTGACCCCTCCAAGCTGGACGTGGTCTCCGGCGCGACTGTCACCTGCGAGGCCGCCAAGACCGCATTGACAGACGTGATGAGCAAGGCCAAATGAAACAAAACGGGCAGAAACTACTGCCCGTTTTTTATGCCCATCGTTATTCCTGCTCTGCCGGGATTACATTTGCAGATCCCGGGCAAGCCTCTGATGCTGCCTGCTTTTTGTGCTTTAGCTTGTGCCCCAACTCGGAAAGTACGATAGAACCCGCGATCAGCGTTGCTCCAAGCAGAAAACGCAGTGTGAACGGTTCCTGTAGGAATACGATGCCGAACAGGAACCCGAACGGCGCTTCCGTGCTCATGAGTAGGGAGGCGTGGGAAACAGGCGCATATTTCAGGGCCACATTCTGCAGCAGCAGCGCCAGCAGCGTACACCCCAAGCCCAGGTAAAGCAGCGAGGAAACCGTCTCGGGCAGCAGCAGAGTGGCGGCAGACGGAAACGGTTCCATAAACGCACCCATGAGTGCGGCGCTTATCGCGGCAACCAAAAACTGCAGCGCGGTGAGCAACAATACATCCAGACCTTTTTCGGTAAAGCGAGCAATCGCCACAATGTGTACGGCATATATAATGCCGCAGAACAGCGTAAGCACATCCCCGATGTTGACTTGGAAACCTTGTTGTAGCGCAATGAGGCCTACGCCAACAAGGCATACTACAGCGGCCAATACGATGTGCGCTCCCGGCTTTTTCTTGCTGATGAACCAGTGGAACAGCGGCACCAGCACCACATAAATGGACGTGATAAACGCGTTGTTGCCCGCCGTTGTATAGCTAAGGCCCAGCGTCTGCACATAGTAGCCCACATAAAGGAGCACGCCACAGACGATGCCCGCAATGAGCATTTGCTTGCTCATGCGCAATACTCGCTTCCACAATATCGCGCACAACACCACAGCAGCCATGGCAAAGCGGAGGGCAAGCAGCCAGTTGACAGGTAAAAGGTCCAGGGAATTCTTCATCACGACGAAGCCGCTGCCCCAAATGAGCCCCGCAAAAAGAAGAGCGAACTCCGCCATCAGCACTTGTTTTTTTGTAGCCTGCACGAATACGTATCCTTTCAAACAATACGCGTATTATAGCACAAAAAGCGGCGTCAGCAAAAGAATGGGCACGGATTGAAAGATTTCGGGTAAAAGCACTGGATATTTTTTTCGGCGTAACCCATTGACAAAGCCCGAGCATACCATGTAAAGTAATCATATCTTTAGGGCAGCAAGGGCGCTGTGCTACGTGCACGGCGCCCTTATATTTTTGAAAAAAATTAAGGAGGAAGAGACATGAGCGAGGTTAAAGAACTGTTCGGCAGCATGGTCTTCAACCGTGCGGTAATGAAAGCCCGTCTCCCCAAGGAAACATATCGCAAGCTTCAGCAGACCATCCGTCTTGGGTTGGATCTGGAGCCTGGTGTGGCGGATATTGTGGCCAATGCGATGAAGGACTGGGCAGTTGAAAAGGGCGCTACCCACTACACCCACTGGTTCCAGCCAATGACAGGCATTACCGCAGAAAAGCACGACGGCTTTCTTTCCCCCTGTTCGGACGGCAGCATCATATTGGAATTCTCCGGCAAGGAGCTTATAAAGGGTGAGCCGGATGCGTCGAGCTTCCCCTCGGGCGGGCTTCGGGCCACGTTCGAAGCGCGCGGCTATACCGCGTGGGACCCCACCAGTCCCGCGTTCATCAAAGACCATACCCTCTACATACCCACCGCGTTTTGCTCCTATGGCGGCGAAGCGCTGGATAAGAAAACCCCGCTGCTCCGGTCCATGGAGGCCATCAATACCCAGGCGCTGCGCGTTTTAAAGTTGTTCGGCCGTACCGAAGTAACCCGCGTCGCCCCTACCGTCGGCCCCGAGCAGGAATACTTTCTCATAGATGAAGAGCTCTTCAAACTCCGCCCCGATATCCGTTTTACCGGCCGTACGTTGTTCGGCTCCCGCCCGCCCAAGGGCCAGGAGCTTGAGGATCATTACTTTGGCGCCATCAAGCCCCGCATTGCCGCTTACATGCAGGATCTTGACGTGGAATTGTGGAAGCTTGGCGTTCTTGCCAAGACCGAGCACAATGAAGTCGCGCCCGCGCAGCATGAACTTGCGCCCATATTTACCGATACCAATGTCGCAACCGATCACAACCAGCTCACAATGGAACTCATGCAGAAGGTCGCAAAGCGGCACGGTCTTGTCTGCCTGCTGCATGAAAAGCCGTTTGCGGGCGTCAATGGCAGCGGCAAGCACAACAACTGGTCACTGGCTACCGACACCGGCATTAACCTTCTTGACCCCGGCAAATCCCCCATCGACAACAAGCAGTTCCTGCTGTTTCTTGCAGCCGTCATTAAGGCGGTGGATGAATATCAGGATTTGCTGCGCATCACAGTTGCAAGCGCCGGTAACGATCACCGCCTGGGCGCGAACGAAGCGCCACCGGCCATCGTTTCCATATTCCTGGGCGACGAACTGATGGACGTCGTGGAAGCCATTGAAAAGGACGCCGGCTACCTTGCGCACAAGAAGGGTGAAATGGGAATTGGCGTGCGCGTATTGCCCCCCATCCCCAAGGATAGCACGGACCGCAACCGCACTTCGCCGTTTGCGTTCACCGGCAACAAGTTTGAATTCCGTATGCCCGGCTCCTCGTTCTCCATTGCGGGTCCGAACTATGTGATTAATACCATCGTTGCGGAGTCCCTTGCGGTATTTGCAGATGCGCTGGAGGCGGCCACGGACTTTGACGCGGCGCTCGCCAAACTCGTCCGCGATACCTTTATTGCCCATAAACGCATTTTGTTTAACGGCAACAATTATGCCGATGAATGGGTTGTAGAGGCTGAAAAACGCGGCCTGTTGAACCTGAAGTCCACTGTAGAGGCGTTGCCCTGCCTGGTGGCGGACAAAAACGTCGCCCTGTTCCAAAAGCACTGCGTACTGACTGAAAAGGAAATCCACGCGCGCTATGAGATCGCCTTGGAAAATTACATCAAGGTCATTTCCATAGAGGCCATCACCACGCTGGATCTTGCCCGGAAGAAGATACTGCCTGCCGTGTCCGCATACGCGGGCAAGCTTGTAGAAACCGCTCTAGCTAAGAACAGTATCGGCGTCAACTCGGATGTGGAAAAGGCCCTTGCGGGAAAAATCAGCGATCTTTGTGCAAAGCTCTACGCCGCAATTGAGGCGCTGGACGCCGCTCTCGCCTACGAGGGCAATGGCGGCACGCTCAAACACGCAACCTACTGCCACAGCACCATCATTCCCGCTATGAACGCGGTGCGTGAGGCGGCGGACGCGCTTGAGCTCATTACGGCTGAGTCCTACTGGCCTCTCCCGTCCTACAGCAAACTCCTGTTTGAGGTCTAAGGTTTCGGGCTTGGCGAAGCTCCTGCCCTTTTCCGTTCATATTCTTCTTCCTGAGGCAAAGGCGTCCGGCTATCATACCGGGCGCTTTTGCTATGTCGCTTTGGCGGCGCTGCAGCCTGCCTGCGTCTTTATAGACGCGGTCGGCGGCTGCGAAAGGAGTCCTTTGCGGCGTACACGCCGCCGCAAAGGACGGGTTTAAAGTGGATTTCCTAAGTCTCTTGCGGTCGCAGGGCGGCGGGGTGCTCATCCGTGCATTTTAAGAAAGGAGCGCCTACTGCGCGCAATCCGAGCTGCATACTTAATAAATGTAATAATAAAAATCTATTCACAAAAAAATAAGTCTGTCCAAGTCCTGTGCCTCATATATTGTTACGACAGAACGACGAATGAGAGAGGTGCAGCCTATGGAACCCATCTGGAGCGATTTGCAACTGGAGCGCATGGCGGGCAGGACCGCTACGCAGGCGTTTGTAGAGGGCGATATTCACATGCCTGCCGGGCGGGACGTGCAGCGTATTTTGCAGACGGATGCACAAATTCAAAATGAAAACGCGCGCAGCGCAAACGGCCGGGTGGATGTGGACGGCACGATCACGCTGCAACTGCTCTGCCTCAGTACCGAAGGGGTACCCTTTGATGTGCGTGCGTCCACGCGATACAACCACAGCATCCCCATGGAGGGTGCTGCGGATGGCATGAACGTGGAAGTGACCCCACAGCTCATGGATATCCGCACGGCTTTGGACAACGACCGCGCGCATATGGAAGCGGTAGCGGATCTTAACGCCACCGTTAGGCAGGATGAAAATATGCGCGTCATAACGGATATGCGCAACGCGAGAAACCTGCAGACGCGCTACGAGCAGGCGCAGTTGGGGCGAGCCATGCCGCTTGCACAGGCTTCCCTGCGCATGAGGGAGGAGCTTGAAGCTCCGGGCGTTATTCAGGTGCTGCGCATAAACGCCGCCCCGCACATTGACAACGTAACGTTGGAGGCGAACGGTGCGGCCGTGGAGGGCACGATGTACCTCTATGCGCTGTATCTGACTGAAGAAAGGCAGCTGATGCAGGCGTTGCTGCGCGCGCCGTTTTCCGAACTCATCCCGCTGGAAATGGACGCCTCCAACTGTTCGCGCATTTCCGCCACCCCCAGCGTGCGGGATATTTCCGGCGCTGTTCTCACGGAGGGGGAAAGCCTTGAACTTCACGTTACGATGGAGATCGATGTCACCTGCATCACGCGGGAAAATGTGAACATGCTCTCCGACGCCTATTCGGCGGATGGCAGCGTAGAAGTGCAGCGCCAGAATTTGGAGCAGCTTATGCCGGTTTCCACAGTCACCGGCTTGTGCAGAATTTCTGAGACTTTGCGCGTGCCGGATGAAGATCCGGATATCGCGCGCGTCATATTCACCTCTGCCCGGCCCACTGTGCTTGGCCTTACGGACAACAGCGGTCAGCTTGGGGTGGACGGCATATTGATTACCTCCGTGGTATATGCGGATGCTAACGCCGCGACAAACGTTTTTGAGGAGGATATCCCATTCCGCTGCGTCATAGACGCCCCTTATACCGAGGATGCGCTTGTGCGCGTGCGCGTCCTGGAGGTGCGTGGCACGGGTACAGGGCGTTCTGTACAGGTGGACTATCTCTTGGAAACACAGGCAAGGCTGTATGAACGGCAGCAGCTGCAGCTTGCCGTAGGTATGGAGGAGGCAGTTCCCGTCTCGCGGGAAAATGGCATTTATGTTCATATGGGAAATGCCGGTGAAACGCTTTGGGATATCGGCAAGCGCTACGGTGTCACAGTGGCGCAGATTCAGGAGTGGAACCCAGAAGCGGGGGATACGATCTCGGAAGGAATGCCGGTACTCATATTCTCCAACTCCGGGCGCGTGCGCAGCTGAAGAATTCCGGTCGGGTCGTAAGCCTGGCCGGTAGGGTAAAAAGGCGGGCCGCCTAAATCAGGCGGCCCGCTGTGTATACGGGAGAATAACTTAGTTCAAAGCGTCTTTGAAAGCTTTGCCGGCTTTGAAAGAAGGAGCCTTGGACGCGGGGATATCGATTTCGGCGCCGGTCATGGGGTTGTGGCCCTTGCGCGCTTCACGGCTTTTGACTTCGAATACGCCAAAGCCAACCATCTGAACCTTTTCACCGGCCTTCAAAGAAGTGGTGACGGTGTCTACAAAAGCATTGATCGCCTTTTCGGCGTCCTTCTTGGAAAGCTCGCTCTTCTGCGCGACGGCAGCGATCAGATCCGTTTTGTTCATAAGTGGATTATCCTCCTTAAATGTTCAATGTTCATTAGCATTTATTATGCCGAAACCTATTGTATCAGCCTTTTTGGCGATATTCAAGCCCTTTATGCCTTAATTTTGCCTATTTTCGGCACTTTTAACAGCTTCCCACAGCGCTTCTTGTTCCTCTAGCGCCATTGTATCGAGCGAACGACCGTTTTTGAGCGCAAGCGCTTCCATTTGGGCAAAGCGTGAGAGGAATTTATCGCTTGCATGTGTGAGAACCTCCTCCGGTTCAAGGTGCAAAAGCCTGCAGACATTGACCGCCGCGAATAGGAGGTCGCCCATTTCTTCGGCCACATGCGCGTTTTCTTCCATGGCCTGGCGCAGCTCTTCGGTCTCCTCGGGCAGCTTCAAAAATGCTTCCCGCGCATCATTCCAGTCGAACCCCACCTGCCCGGCTTTTTTTTGAAGCTTGTAGGCCCGCATCAACGCCGGAAGGTTTTTGGGTACCGCCTGGAGCACCTCCGTTTGGGAGGAAAACTGCTTTTCCTTCTTTTTGAGCTGTTCCCATTTTTCCACAACGGCGTCTGGCGTATCCGCACGGCCGGTGCCAAACACGTGCGGGTGCCGGTAAATTAGCTTCTGCACAATTCCGGTCGTCACGTCCCGCCCTGTAAACCGCCGCTGCTCTGCCGCAAGTTCGGCATGGAACACAATCTGCAGCAGCACGTCACCCAGCTCCTCGCACAGCGCCGCGTCGTCATGCTGGTCGATAGCATCCAGCACCTCGTAGCATTCCTCGATCATTGTCTTTTTCAGGCTTTCATGCGTCTGCTCCCTGTCCCACGGGCAGCCGCCCGGCGCGTGTAACGTGTGCATGACCGCCGAAAGCTCCTGGTAGCCAAACCGCGTAAGGGACAACAGCTCCGCAGGGGCTACAAGCAATACCGTCGTCGCATGGAACCCATCCTGCCTGTCCAGCTCATAGAGAGGCAGACGTCTGATCTGATACGATCCCTCTTGCATCATTGTACATAGCAATACCGGATGCTCGTCCGGGTAGTATTCCGAAAGCGCCAGCTTGACCTCGCCCGCGCGGATATTCGTATCTACTTCCTCTATCGTAAGCGGTACCTTCGGGTCTATCGCCTCCGGAAGCGCGTTTGCCGCCGCCGTCATATATGCAGCATAGTCCATGCCCGCCTCCGCGAGCGCCGCCTCCGCATAGGAAACGCCCGGCAGCACGCGCACGGTGATATTCCTGGCCGCGGCCTTTTCCTTTAACAGTATTAGCCCGTCCCCCATGCCGCGCCCCGGCACGGCATATACCGCATCGCCCTTCGCGCATGCAGCAAGCAGGCGATCTAATATCGCCTCCCGCAGCGCGTCGAAGTCCTCACATCGCTCATACAGGTCGTCCATCGTTGTAAAAGCAAGTCCAGCCTTTACGATTGGCAGCGCGCAGGGCGTATGTGCCGTTTGCAGGTAGAGCTTGCCCGCCCGTTTGCAGGCGTCAAGTGCGGCACAGGAAATGGTTTCCGGCGTGGAAAGCGCGGCGATTGTAAGCGTGGGCATTGTAGCACTCCTTTAAGGTTATCAACAAAAACGTTGGAGGCTCTGCCTCCAAACCTCCGCTTAGGGTCGTTACGACCCTAAGGACCCATATTCGGAAACGTCCTATTCAAGACGTTTCCAGAGAAAGGGATTCCCAAGGGACGTGTCCCTTGGGTGGGGTTCAGGGGCAAAGCCCCTGAGGAGAAAACTCTCAACTTGCTCTACACCCGGAACACTTTTCTAAGCCGGTTGCCGCCGGGGATAAACTGCAAATCATCTGCGCTGAACATCCTTAACACCACAGCGAGCACGGCATAAAGTATGACGCCCGCAAGCACCGAGCCCAGCGTCGCCACCGTCTGGCTTGCGTGGTCCACGATGGCGCGGTACAGGAACATAACAAGTATGCCCATCAGCGCGGAGGAGAGTATGGGCTTGCCGAACACGTCGTATAAATTCAATTTCATTCCCGTCTTGCGTACCAGGTAGATGATGTCAAGTATTCCCGCCGAAGCATAGCAGACCACTGTGGAGACGGCGGCGCCCTGAATATTGATTTCCGGCCTATGCATCAGTACAAGCATGGTCACCACCTTCAATACCCCGCCGAATACCAGGTTAATAACGGGTATTGTAGGCCTGCCCAGGCCCTGTATGATGCCGGTGAGCGTCTGCACAATAGAAAGGAACACCACGCCGATGCAGGCCGTCTGCAAAAGCTCTGCGGCCAGTTTCAGCTCGGTTGGCGTAAGCGAATGGTAAAGCATGCCCAAAATCGGCTCGGCAAGCACAAACAAACCCATTGCACATGGCGTGCCGATGATAAACGCAAGTTTGAGCCCCGTACGCCCGGCAGAGCGGACCCGTTTCACGTCCTTTTTTGCCATATAGGCAGAGATTGCGGGAACAAGGCTCATGGCAAGTGCTGAGGTCAGCACGGCGGGCATGTTGATAATGGGTGTCACGAACGAGTAGAGCAGCGAGTACGCGCTGCTCGCTTCCTTTATGGTGTATCCGATGCTCCCCAGTACGCGAATGATGAGCGCGCTGTCTATAATGCCCACCACCGGCATGACGGAAGCGCCGATTGTGACCGGCACGGCAATGGCGAGTATTTTCTTGGAGATGGAGTTGAAAGAAGATTTTTCCTTGCTGCGTGGGGCTGCGGCTATTTGCAGCGAGAATTCGTTTTTACGGCGCAGGTAGAAAACCCAGATTACAATTAGACCCACAAGCTCCGATCCGCTTACGCCGATCAACGCGCCCATCGCGGCGTATTCCGGCCCCTGGGGCAAGAAGTGAATGGCAAGCGCAAAGCCGATGGCAAGTTTGCCTATCTGCTCCGCCACTTGGGAGAAGGCGGTGCCCACCATTTGTTGCATGCCCTGCAAGTAACCCCGATATGCACACATGACCGAAACAAATAACAATGCGGGGGCAAGTGCCCTAAAGGAGAGCG
This sequence comes from Bacillota bacterium, assembly GCA_023435025.1. Taxonomy (GTDB): domain Bacteria; phylum Bacillota; class Clostridia; order Christensenellales; family CAG-138; genus JAEYLA01. The sequence continues at coordinate 4,110 of JAEYSE010000009.1, read as the reverse complement.
CCTGTTTTGCAATTTCCGCTGTTGCTTCGGCTGGATAAGAAATGGAAGCAAGCGCATCTGCGCCAGCGAACATAATCAACGTAGTCGCAACGCCGATGATCAGAAGCAACCGGAAAGCGGCCTTGAATACCGATCGCGCACCACGGTAATCCCCCAGCGTCGCACGTTCGGAAACGAGCTTTGAAATCGCTGTTGGAAGGCCTGCCGAGGAAATGACAAGAAGCCAGGTATAGTAGCGGTAGACGATATCGTAATAGGACATCGCCTCTACGCCAACGATATTGCTTAGCGGAATACGATAAACTGCACCGATAAACTTTACAATCAGCCCCGCGATAGCAAGTATCGCCGCGCCGCGCACGAAGGATCTTTTTTCCATGCATTGCCCCCTCTGCCCGCATGAACACGGGCCTGCTGCACCCTCAAGTATAGCAGATTTTTCTGTTTTGCCAACCGTGGCGGGCTGCTTCGGGGTGATCCCGAAAAGAGTTCACCAAAATGTTAAAAGTGCTTCGAGGCCATGCCATATTATGCCTCTCCATTCACCCCTGCACTATGGTATACTCTTTGTAATCCTTTTTATTCTGAAACCATACATGGAGGAGCAAGATGTTTAAAAACAAGGATGGGAAAGTATCAGGGGGTAAGGTCGTACTGACCGTAATCATCATGATCGTTGCGCTTTCCGTGGTGCTGGGCAGCGTCGTTGTGGTGCCTGCCGGGCATACGGGCGTGGTCTTGACGCTGGGTAGAGTCAGCGATATCGTGCTGCAGGAGGGTATGCATTTTAAAATCCCCTTCGCGCAACAGGTTATATTCATCAACAACCGTATCGTGAAGCTGGAGGTCGAAACCCAGGCCTTCTCCAAAGATTTGCAGACGGTTTCTGCGAAGCTTGCGGTCAACTACCGCATCGACAAGGGCATGAGCCAAAGTATCTACCGCAACGTCGGCAACGCCTATGAAAGCGTGCTGGTGGTTCCCGCGGTGCACGAGGTGCTAAAGGCTGTTGTGGCGGAATACACCGCAAGTACGCTTGTGGCGGACCGCAGCACGGTTTCGGTGGAGCTTGATAACAACATGAAGCAAAAGCTCGCCAATTCCGGTATCATGGTCGAGGATTTCAACATCATCGATTGGGACTTCTCGGATGAATATATCGCCGCTATCGAACAGAAGCAGGTAGCCGAGCAGAACCTTATCAAGACCCGCACCGAGCAGGAGCAGGCGGTTGTTATTGCGGAAGCCACCGCAAAGCAGCAGGTCATCGCGGCGCAGGCTGCCGCTCAATCTGCTGTGATTGAAGCGGAAGCCAAGGCAAAGCAGATCGCCGTTGAGGCGGAAGCACAGGCCGAGGCCAACCGCAAGCTCGCTGAATCCCTCAACCAGACCCTGATCGATTATGAAACCATCAACAAGTGGGACGGTAAGCTGCCCACCGTGCAGACGGGCGAGGGCGGCGCGCTGATCGGCGTGGATCTGCCGACGGAGTGAGTAAAGTTTAAATCCCAAAGAGGGTTCTCAGGGCCGTCACGGCCCTGAGCGAAGGTTTGGAGGCAGAGCCTCCAACGGTCTTTTTTCGGAACCATTTGGCCGCACAATTTGTGCGGCCTTTTCTTGCGGTCCAGCCGAAAATCCCCTATCCGCAACTGTAAAATTCATGTACAATAAATTGCATTGGGGGGTGTACAAATGCTTGCATCCAAACTGGCGGAACAGGTCAAATGCGGCCCGTTAGACGCGGCAATTTCCCGCGTATATTCCGACATTCCCACTGCCCGCGCGCGTTGTGCACATGTAGCGGCAGGATTTGTGAAAAAATTCGGGGAACAGGATGTCTTTTTGTTCTCCACGCCCGGCCGCACAGAGGTCGGGGGCAACCATACGGATCACAACCACGGCGCGGTGCTTGCTGCGGCGGTGGAACTGGACATGCTGTGTGCGGCGTCTCCTGCGGAGGATGGCGTGGTAGAGCTCTATTCGGAGGGGTTTGGCAGCATATCCGTCAACTTGTCCGATCTTTCCAAGAGTCAGGATGAACGGGAAACCTCCGCGGCATTGATCCGGGGCGTTGCCAATGGTATGCAACAGCGCGGCTACCGCGTGGGCGGATTCAGGGCATACATGGTATCCGAAGTGCTGCGCGGGTCCGGGCTTTCTTCAAGCGCGGCCTTCGAGGTGCTGCTTTGCTGCATCCAGAGTCATTTGTATAACGAAGGCAAGCTTTCTCCGGTAGAAGCCGCTATCATCAGCCGATATGCGGAAAACGTATATTTCGGCAAACCCTGCGGCCTGATGGACCAAATGGCCTGCGCCGTGGGCGGGTTCGTACGGATGGATTTTATAGACCCGCTTTCTCCGGTGGTGGAACCCATTCCCATTACGACGCAAGGGTATGCGCTGTGCATCACGGACACCCACGGAAACCACGAAGGCCTTACGGGCGAATACGGCGCGGTAACGGTGGAAATGCGCGCCGTTGCGCGGGCGTTGGGCGGGGAAGTACTGCGGGATGTGACGGAGAGGTCGCTGTATGAAAACGCCTCCAAAATCCGCAAAGAGTACGGGGACCGGGCGTTCTTACGTGCTGCGCACTTTTTCCGGGATCATGCGCGGGTAGAGAAGCAGGCGAACGCATTGAAGGATGGAGATGTGGAACGCTTTTTATCCCTGGTGCGGGAAAGCGGGCAATCGTCTTTTATGTACCTGCAAAACGTGTATCTTGCGGGGAACCCAAAGCAGCAGCCGGTGGCGGCGGCGCTCTGTTTAAGCGAGCATCTGTTGAAAGGCCGGGGCGCGTTCAGGGTGCATGGCGGCGGGTTTGCGGGCACCATACAGGCATGGGTGCCTCTGGACTTGTTGGAAGAGTACCGGGCTGGAATGGACGCACTGTTTGGTTTAGGCTCCTGCGCGGTACCCGGTATCCGGGCAATTGGTATGACGCGCGTGCTGTAAATATGAAAATTCTGCGTTTTATTGCCCCAAGAACGGGGTATCAATAAAGCAATAAAACATGGAACAAGGAGGCGCATGGCATGAGGAAAGTGAACGATATCGTATTTGATGAAACTGTATGCTCGCCTGAGTTTCCGGATGGCTGCATCCCGCCCGCCTCAGAGCAATAAAAGGTTTGCCTCATAAGAGGCCGTAAAGCGCCGGAATTTCTCCGACGCTTTTCTTTTTGACGGCGCCCGTATGTGCTGTGGAAAAGGAGGCTTATGCAAAACAAGACAAACATGTGGCTTTTGCTGGGGGTGGTCGTACTGTTCGTCTTTGCGGTACTGTTTACCCACCAGCCGGAGTATACGGAGCCTGAGCAGGCCGTATTGGTGGACTTCGCCGCGCTCGTACCAGCGGACGGGATTGTGGAATTAAACAGGGACGCCCCGCCGCCGGGAAAACAATTTATTGGGGAAGATGCCATTGCGGTTGTGCTGGCTGTGCAGGAGGCAGGACTTATTCCATATAGCGGTCCAAAACATACGCCGGCTCCCGGCTACTCTTGGAGCATTCGTTGCAAGGATGGGTTGGGCAACGATTTGTTCGTTCTTTATATTGATAGGAATGAGATAGAATACTGCAGTTCTATAGATGAACAGGATGACATGTTTTACTCTGTTTCCCAAGAAGATATGGATGCTTTGCATGTAAAGCTGGAGCAGTTCTTCAACACATAATGAATGGCCGCGATATTTCGCGGCCACTTAAATCGGGTTTCTTAAGGGGTATGATCCTTAAGCGGAGTGCGGGGCAAGAGCCCCGCTTTTTGTTTGCCTATACCACCACGGCGTCCACGCCCAGCAGTTTCGCCACCTTTAAGAAAAGCTCCTTGTTGTGGCCAATGCTCATGCTGCAATGGTGCGGCGGCGCTTCACGGAACCATTTGTCCATGTAGCGGTCGGGGTGAATTTTAAAGTCCACCTGCGTCTGCGTGTTGCCGATGTTCATGATCTCCCCGTTGGTGGCGACTCCTTCGGAGATGATGAACTTAAATTTCCCATCCCGCTGCTGGGTGAGGCCCAGCGTGGTTACGGGGCCGTTTTTGACTTTCGCTTCCACGGAAATGCCCGCACCCTTTTTGCCGTGGTACACGCCCATGCCGCGCAGTAT
>JAEYSE010000095.1 GCA_023435025.1 Bacillota bacterium | reverse complement strand
ACCGCATGCTAACAGGCAAGACCGTGCTCATTACTGGCGCATCCCGCGGCATTGGCCGGGCCATCGCGCTTGCGCTTGCAAAAGAGGGCGCGGATATCGCACTTATATACGCGGGTAATGCGTCCGCAGCTGCCGAAGCACTTGAGCAGGTGCGTGCATTGGGCGTAAAAGCGGAAAGCTTCCAATGCGACGTGGCAGATCACGCCGCCGTAAAAGAACTCATCGCCTCGGTTCTTGCCGTGTTTGGCTCCGTTGATATTCTGGTCAACAATGCTGGAATTACGAGGGACGCCCTTCTGCTGACCATGAAGGAAGCGGACTATGACGCAGTGCTCGATACCAATTTAAAGGGCGCGTACAACACCATCAAGCATCTCGCACCGCACTTTATCAAGAGGCGCAGCGGCCGAATCATCAATATTTCTTCTGTCGCCGGGCTGATGGGTAACGCTGGGCAGGTGAATTATTCGGCAGCAAAGGCGGGCTTAATCGGCCTCACGAAATCCGTTGCCAAGGAGCTTGCCGTCCGAAACATCACCTGCAATGCCGTGGCTCCGGGTTTTATACAGACGGATATGACGGATCAGCTTTCCGGGCAGGTGCAGCAGGCGCTGCTTGACGCCATCCCGTTAAAACGAATGGGCGCCGCTGACGACGTCGCCAATCTTGTGGCGTTTCTTGCAGGCCCCACGGCCGCGTACATTACCGGTGAAGTGATCCGCGTAGACGGCGGCCTGGCAATGTGAATCCATAATAGCTATCACAAAATTCGCTTCCCGCAATCTGATTGGAGGAGCAAGTATGAGAAGAGTCGTTATTACCGGTATGGGGGTCATTTCCCCCGTCGGCAACACGTTGGACGCGTTTTGGAACAGTCTTTCCAATGGCGTCTGCGGCATTGACTTTATTACGAAATTCGATACGGAACCGTTGAAGGTTAAAATCGCGGCGGAGGTCAAAGGCTTCGACCCGACGCAGTACATGGAGAAGGGCGAAGCAAGAAAGACCGACCTCTACGCGCAGTTCGCCATTGCGGCGGCGGCCGAGGCCATGCGCCAAAGCGGGCTTACAGTGGAGGATCCATTCCGCTTCGGTGTGTATGTCGGCTCCGGCATCGGCGGTATGGAAACGTTTATGAATGAGTGCCAGAAACTCATTGAGCAGGGCCCGCGCCGCGTTTCCCCTCACTTTATCCCGATGATGATCGGGAACATCGCCGCAGGCACCATCGCCATGAAATACCAGGCCATGGGCCCCTGCCTTCCGGTGGTGACTGCGTGTGCCACGTCTTCGCATGCAATCGGTGAGGCGTTCCGCGCCATTAAGCACGGCTATGCGGACGCAATATTAGCAGGAGGTGCTGAAGCGGCACTAAACCCCCTTGGCATCGCCGGGTTTACTAACTGTATGGCACTTTCCACCCGCAACGACCCCAAAGACAGCTCTATCCCCTTTGACAGGCGCAGGGATGGCTTTGTCATGGGCGAAGGCGCGGGCGTGCTGGTGCTGGAGGAATACGAACACGCCAAAGCGCGCGGGGCGAAAATATTCGTGGAGGTTGCGGGCTATGGCAACACGTGTGACGCATACCATGTGACGGCGCCGCACCCGGAATCGTTGGCTGCAGCGCAGGCCATCCGTCTTTCTATGCAAGAGGCAGGTTTAAAGCCGGAGGATGCAAAGCACCTCTACATCAACACGCACGGCACCAGCACCCCGCTTAACGACAAGGCGGAAACGCTGGCCATCAAGCTGGCGCTTGAGGAGTATGCAAAGAACGTCATGATAAGCTCCACCAAGTCCATGACTGGGCACATGCTGGGCGCTGCGGGCGCCGTGGAGGCGATCGTCTCCGCAATGGCGCTCCACACCGGCATTGTGCCGCCCACCATCGGATACAAGGAACCGGACGAGGCGTGCGATCTGGATATCGTACCCAACGCTGCGCGCAAAGCCGACCCGAATTATGCGCTTTCGCTCTCGCTGGGCTTTGGCGGGCACAATGCCTGTATCGCGCTTAAAAAGCCGGAGGAGCAGCTATGAATTTAAAAAACATCAGGGAATTGGTGAAGCTTCTGGAACACTCCAACCTGACGGTGCTGGAGGTTTCGGAAGCGGACACCAAGATCCACTTGGAAAAGAACCCTGTTCTCCAGCCGGTACAGGAAGTGTCAGCGTTGAAACCCCAGCAGCCGGAAACCCCGGTGACGGCGGTGAAGACCCCGGACGGCGCGGTGGATTTCAACAATATCGTGGAAATCAAATCTCCCATGGTTGGAGTGTATTACTCTGCACCCTCGCCTGACGCAAAACCCTTCGTTTCAGTGGGGTCCAAGGTCAAAAAGGGGGATGTGCTGTGCATTATCGAGGCGATGAAGCTCATGAACGAGATCACCGCCGAGGTGGACGGCGAAATCGTGGACGTGTGTGTAGAAAACGGCCAAGTGGTGGAGTACGCACAAATCCTCTTTAAGGTGTTTTAGCAGGGGGCGACGGATATGGAGAGGAAAGAGCTTAAGACAATACTCCCACATAGGGAGCCCATGCTGCTGGTGGATGAAGCGGAACTCGTTTCGGATACCCAGTCTAAAGGCCGCTACCATGTGCGCGGAGACGAATGGTTTTTAAAAGGACATTTCCCCAATAACCCCGTGGTACCGGGTGTGATCCAGTGTGAGATCCTGGCGCAGGCGTCCTGCGTTTTGATCGCGTCAAAAATCAAGGGGTCGACCCCGTATTTTACGGGCCTCAATCGCGTGCGCTTTAAGCGCAAGGTGCTGCCGGGGGATACCATTGAGATCGAAAGCATACTCGTTAAGGAAAAAGCGCCCTTCTTTTTTGCGGAGGCCACAGGCTATGTTG
>JAEYSE010000064.1 GCA_023435025.1 Bacillota bacterium | reverse complement strand
GTATTGGGCGAGCAATTACAGCCTATTTTGCTCAGAGGATAGCGATGTTTTGTAGAAGGACGCCATCCCCCGCTCCCCACTACAGGCGTTATAAAGGAAGGGGAGTGGGGAAACGCAGTTTCCCCATAATAAAAAATTAACGCGACGGCCCGCAGGCCTAGAGGCCTTCGGCGTCTCCCCCCGAGGACGCGGCGCTGGAAGCGCCGATACCTTAAAACCCTCATGAAGTTTATTGATACGCTAAAAGGCGGGCTTACGCCCGCCTTTCATGCTCCGCAAGCTGTTGCAAAGTCTTATCATACCTCCACGATCACGCCGTACTCCCGCATCCATAGCTCCATCTGCAATAAGTATGCAATTAATTGCGGTCCCGTCATCAGCTGCCCGAACCACGGGCGGCCGAACGAACGCCCCTGCGTGTCGATCAGCGTACGCACCGCGCCCATATCCAGAAGCTCCGCGATGCGGCAGCCTTTTTCATGGATCCGTTCGTCAAGCGCTTTTGAGACGGCGTTCACATACTGCGGGTGGAACGTCTTGGGGTACGGGCTCTTTTTACGCCACAATATCTCTTCGGGCAGCAGGCCGGTCAGCGCCTTGCGCAATAGGCCCTTTTCCCTGCCTTCATAAAAGAGCATGTCGCGCGGGATGTTGTAGGCATACTCCACCAGCCGGTAATCCGCAAAGGGAACACGGACCTCCAGGCTGTTTGCCATGCTCATACGGTCCTTGCGCGTCAACAGCGTATTCATGAACCACTTGATGTTAAGATAAAACATGCGCTGGAACTCGCGCGTATCCTCGGAGGCGTCAGGGATATGCGGAACCTGCGCCAATGTTGCGTCGTACTGTGCCTGCACGTATTCGGGCAGGTGAATCTTTTGGAGCGCGGGTGAAAGCAGCGCGTTACGCTCCTTAACGGCGCCCGACCAAGGGAATGTCCCCGAATAGGCAAGATCTTTTCGCACGTACCAGGGATAGCCGCCAAACACCTCGTCCGCGCACTCGCCGGAGAGCGCGACTGTCGCGTGTTTTCGTACCTCCTTGCAGAACAGCAGCAGGGACGAATCGATATCCGCCATGCCGGGCAGGTCATTTGCGCGCACCGCGCCAGTTAACGCTTCCGCAAGCTTTTGGTTGTTGAGTATGACCCGGTGATGCTCGCTTCCGATGTGCGCGGACATCTGGTCCACCCATGCATCATCGGACGTGGGCTGAAAATCGTTGGCCTGATAATAGCTGGCGTTGTCCTCATAATCAATGGAGAAGGTGTGTAAAATCCGGCCCTGCTTATTGAATTCTTCGGATGCGATAGCGGAAATTGTGCTCGAATCAAGTCCGCCTGAAAGAAACGTACAGACCGGGACATCCGCCACCAACTGGCGCTTGACTGCGTCTGTAAGCAAGTACCGTATATGCTCCGCCGTTTCCTCCAGGCCTTCCCGGTGTTCCGCCGGTTTGGGCTTCCAATACTCCCGCATCGTCGCCCCTTCCCGCGTAAACAGCAGGTAATGGGCGGCCGGAAGCTGGCTGACGTTTTTTAATACGCCGCTGTGCTGCGCATGCGCAGGCCCCAGGCCCATGATTTCGCATACGCCGTCCGCATCCAGCACGGGCTGTACCGCTGGGTGTACAAGCAACGCCTTTAATTCTGAAGCGAACAGCAGCATGCCGTCCCTCTGTACATAGTAAAGGGGTTTCACGCCCAGCGGATCGCGGCAGAGGAATAGCGTTTCGCCCTTCTCTTCAAACACGGCAAAACTGAATATGCCGTTTAGCTTGTTGACGCAGCCCGGCCCCCACGCAATATAGGCGCACAGCAACACCTCGGTATCCGAATAGGCGCAAAACGTAAATCCTTCCGCCTTAAGTTCCGCTCTCAATTCTTCCGTATTATAAAGTTCTCCGTTGTATACGATGGTGAATGTGTTGCAATGATACATCCGCTGCATGGGCTGCGCGCCCCCCTCAGGGTCCACAACCGCCAGGCGCCTGTGGCCCAGCAGCGCATGGCGCGTCACATGGTGGCCGTAAGCATCCGGCCCCCGGTGGCTGAGCGCCCGGGTCATACGTTCTATAACCGGCGTTTTATGGAAGAGTTCCCGCCGATGATCTACAATGCCGACAATACCGCACATAGTAATCTCCTGCTCGCGTTAGATTTCGAATTTCGATGGTAGGCTTCCCTCCCATACTATGCGCGCAGGAATGCGATTGGTTAAAGGAGCTAAGACGCAAACAAGCCGTTACATCAAGTAACAGCTTGTTCTGTATTCCTGTCATACTGCTTTTATTCAGCCGTCATACCGCTCGATGGCGACCTTTATCCTGCCCCCGCATACCATGCCCTCGTCCTCTGCCGCAGCGCCCGAAAGGTCTACACCGTATACGCACGGGTTGCCGGTGCGTATGACCTCGTAGGCGACTTTCATGGCCTCCCCTTCGCTGCATCCGCCGCCGATGCTCCCGGCGATACGCCCGTCCGGCCAGACAAGAAGCTTTGCACCCGCGCCGCGCGGCGCGGAGCCTTTCGCCTCAATGATGGTAACGATGGCAAACGGCGCCTCTTTGGCTTCTTTTAAGGCAAAGAGCACCTCCCGGTCCAGTTCCGGCCACGCTTCCTTGTTGAGCGTGCGTTTGTAGAAAATCACCTCGGCCAGTATGGAAACGGCGATCTCCGAAGGCGTTACCGCG
>JAEYSE010000077.1 GCA_023435025.1 Bacillota bacterium | reverse complement strand
GGTATTCCTTTTAATGTGTTCTATGTTCTTCTTAATGTGATAGGCTTTTCAATATCTCCAACCATAGCTATTTTACTCAGCTTAACTTTCGGCAGCAATAGAAAAACGCCCTTAGACATTCTTCTTCTACCGGTGGCAGCTAATTTTATTATTGCAGCTCTTTCTCCAAAGTACGGATATATATTTCAAATTTTATCTGCCAGTTCTTATACCAGAGGACCTCTGTTTGCAGTTTATGTAATCGCCTATATTTCCAGTATGCTGTATTTCCTAATAAAAACTAGCGCTTTAATAAAGCGGAACCAGGGCGATGGCAAGTATACTCTAACAGTACTTTTTACATTTTTATTGTTAGGAACGACAATACAAATATTTTTTCCGCAAATTCATGTATCATGGTTGTGCGTTACGATCACTCTTATACTGCTTTACGCATATTTTTGCGAGATGAGTGAAAAAGAAGATACCTTGACAAATCTGTTCAATCGCCGCGCGTATGAATATAACTTGTCACGGATTGCAAAATCGAATACAGCAATTGTTTTGCTTTTTGATATCGACAGTTTTAAAAATATCAATGACAAATATGGGCATCAATATGGTGACGCTTGTCTGAAGACTGTTGCGGATTTTATCAAAGAGACTTTTTCATCTATCGGAAAATGTTACAGGATCGGAGGCGATGAATTTTGCGTTTTTGTAAAATCTTCTGATGAAACAACAGTCAAAGAAGCAATCAAAGAATTTATTAAAAAGATCACGCATTACCGAGAATTAGATAGTAAAATTTCTACGGTTTCCATAGGGTATTCTCTTTATAACAAAGCTCATTTGACGATCGATCAAGCGGTAAAAAACGCCGATGAGCAGATGTACTATTACAAAAATAAGAAAGCGAAAAATTCAAATCTTATTCCATAAGTATTTGTGCCAAGTCCTTTACCAAAAAAGATGCATTTATTACCGTACTTCGCGTCTACCTTCGCCATGTGGACGATGAGGTCGAGGACCTTACTGGAATAACCCCATTCGTCTTTACCAGGCTTGAGCTTGACAATTATTAAAGATACAGAAAAACGCACCCTTCCCAAAAGGAAAAGGTGCGTTTCTTATGTGTTTAACTTACTTCGCGTCTACCTTCGCCATGTGGACGATGAGGTCGAGCACCTTGTTGGAATAGCCCCACTCATTGTCATACCAGGCCACGAGCTTGACGAAATGATCGTTCAGGCTGATGCCCGCGTCCGCGTCGAATATGGAGGTGCGGGGATCGGTGATGAAATCGGAAGAGACCACAGCATCCTCGGTGTAGCCAATGATGCCGGCCCATTCCGGGCTTTCGGAAGCGGCCTTCATGGTCGCCTTGATCTCGTCATAGGAAGCAGCCTTCTCCAGGCGGCAGGTGAGGTCCACAACGGAAACGTCCGCAGTGGGAACGCGGAACGCCATACCGGTGAGCTTGCCGTTGAGGGCGGGAATGACCTTGCCCACGGCCTTCGCAGCGCCGGTGGAGCTGGGGATGATGTTGAACGCCGCGCCGCGGCCGCCGCGCCAATCCTTGGCGGAAGGACCGTCAACGGTCTTCTGGGTGGCGGTGGTGGCATGGACCGTCGTCATGAGGCCTTCCAGGATGCCAAACTTATCGTTGATAACCTTGGCGAGAGGCGCCAAGCAGTTGGTGGTGCAGGACGCGTTGGAAACAACCTTCATGTCGCTGTTGTACTTCTCCTGGTTGACGCCCATAACGAACATGGGAGCGTCCGCAGAAGGAGCGGAAACAACAACTTTCTTCGCGCCGCCCGCAAAGTGCGCGGAAGCCTTTTCGGTGGTGGTGAACACGCCGGTGGATTCCACAATATATTCCGCACCGCACTCGGACCAGGGAATGGTTGCGGGATCTTTCGCCGCGTAGACTGCGATTTCCTTGCCGTTGACGAAAAGCTTGCCATCCTTGGCATACGCTTCGCCCTGGAACTTGCCATGTACGGTGTCATACGTGAGCATGTACACCATGTAATTCACATCGATAAAAGGATCGTTAATACCTACTACCTGAACATTAGGGTTTGCAACGGAGGCGCGGAACACAAGGCGCCCGATACGGCCAAATCCGTTGATGCCAACTTTGACTGCCATTTTCATATTCTCCTTTTTTATCATAATTTATTTAGGCCAAAATGGCCTATTGCTTTCATATGGGTATGGGCAAAACCTCTGCTTATACTATCGCATTTTTGTGCCGGATGCAAGTTGTTTTTGTAACAATACCGGTACAATACGAAATTGCTGTGGCCGCTTACTGAAATTACCTTATTCCGCCGAAAGAAGACCTTCGGGGTTTAAGGGAAGCAGCTCCGGCAGCACGAAAAGCCCGTCCTTTCTGATCAAGACGTCGTCAAAGTACATCTCACCGCCGCCGTAAGCGGGCGTCTGGATGCAGACAAGATCCCAATGCAGTGAGGATTTATTGCCGTTGGGCGCTTCATCGTAGCAGCTGCCAGGCGTGAAGTGAAAGCTGCCCGCGATCTTTTCATCAAACAGCGTGTCCTTCATCGGCGTATTGATGTAGGGGTTGACGCCTATGGCAAACTCACCAACATAGCGCGCGCCTTCGTCCATATCAAACACCTTGGTGATGCGCTCGGTGTCGTTGGCGGTGGCGGAAACGATTTTGCCGTTTTCAAACTTCAGCACGATATTGTTGTAGGTAAATCCATCATGCACCGACGGCGTGTTGTAGGAAAGCACTCCGTTTATGCTATCCTTTACGGGTGCGGTGTAGATTTCACCGTCCGGTATGTTCATATGCCCCGCGCAGATGATAGCGGGAATGCCTTTGATGGAGAACGTAAGGTCTGTGCCCGGCCCCTTGATATGGACCTTGTCCGTCCGCTCCATGAGCGCCTTTAAGGGCCGCATGGCGCGCTCCATGCGGGAATAGTCGAGGTTGCAGACGTTAAAGTAATAGTCTTCAAACGCCTCGGTGCTCATATCCGCCATCTGCGCCATGCTGGGGTGCGGATACCTTAGCACCACCCACTTGGTCTTGGGCACGCGGATCTGGCCGTGTACGGGCCTCCAGTAAACGCGCTGGTAACGCGCCAGCTGCTCATGCGGCACATCGGAAAGCTCCGATGCATTGGGGCCGCCGCGCACGCCGATAAACGCCTGCATTTGGCTCATAAGGTTGCCGTCAATTTCCGCACGAATTTTCAATTGCTCGTCCGTGCAATGCATCAACAGCGCCCGGTCCACGCTTTTATTGTCCAGCCATACAAACGGGACACCGCCCGCCGCATACGCTTCTTCCACAAGCACCTGCGTGAGAGGACCGATTTCGCCAACGGCTTCTATCAATATCTTTTCTCCCGGCTGCAGATTGCAGGAAAACCTGACGAGGTTGCGCGCCATGGTGCGCATTCTGGGATCGATCATAATTACCCCCTTTTATTTAGCCGCTGATAGTCCTGCGGACTATCAGCGTTTTTCTTAAGGTTAAAAGTGCGTATGCACTTTTTTCCGCAAATCTGACGCACATGTCGTCAGATTTGAATATAGTGTGTGGGATTACGATCCCGCACACCCCCGATGGAGAGGTTTCAAACTGCCGCGCTTATCTATTATCCTTTGCTGCGCCTGCCCTTGTTATCCTCATAAGTCCGGCGGTTGGCTGTTTTTGTGCCTGAAACGCCCGTCTTCTTTCCCTCATCCGCGCTGGTGTTCAGAAGGCCGACGACCACAGCGCAGGAGAATCCAACGCCAATCCCTTCTACGACCTGCCCAACATTCACCGGAAGGCCGACTATGCCTACCAGCACCGTCACCACAACAGCGACCGCAAAGCCCATCAATATGACGAACAGCACCGTTTTTGTCCTGGTGTTAAGTTTAAAAACGGATTTCAATTTCAACGGCAGGTTCCAGAACCGGAACAGGATGAGAGAAAGCACCAGGCCCGCAACCAAGCCGTACAAAAGATAAGATGTAAACACGTCAAACACAGTCTTATTCCCCTTCCCGGGCAAATCCAATTTTTTCTTTGAGGATATAGAGCGGCCTGCCCTTGAGCTCGTCGTACATACGGCTCATATAGGCCCCCTGTATGCCTAATGTACAGAGTGTGACGCCCTGCACCAGCAATATGCCGTCCACTGCCCAAAGCCACGGTGGAATGCCTATCGTGGCCGCTAGCACAATCAGCGCCACCAGACCGAGGCCGGAAAGCGCAATGAGTCCCACGCCAAACCAGCCGGGCAGCGTAAGCGGCCGGGCGGAAAACCCGGTGATGCCGTCAAACGCGAGCTTGAGCATTTTTTTGAGCGTGTACTTGGTGGTCCCCGCCTGGCGTTCGGCGCGAACAAATTCAAGCGGTACCGCTTCAAACCCCATCCAGGCCGACATTCCCCTTAAAAAGCGGTTGTGCTCACGCATATTCAAGAACTGGTCGGCAACGCGTCTATCTATCAGCCTAAAATCCCCACTATCCAGCGGGATGGGATACGCGCTCATTGCAGTAAGCAGCCGATAATACAGGTAGGCCGTCAGCCGCTTAAACAGCGTCTCACCCTTGCGCTTGGCGCGCTTGCCGTATACGATATCAGCCCCCTGTTCCCAAAGCCCGATCATGTTCGGAATAAGCTCCGGCGGATCCTGCAAATCCACGTCTATGATCACCAGAGCGTCGCCTTTTGCAGCGTCCATACCTGCGGTCACCGCAAGCTGGTGCCCGAAATTCCGTGAGAACGAAAGCGCATTCACGTTTTGGTCCTTACTTGCGAATTCCCTGAGCAATTTGAGGGAGGCGTCTTTGCTGCCATCGTCCACAAATATCAATTCATAAGAATAGCCTATACCTTGCATGGCCGATGTCAGGCGCGAATAGGACATAGGCAGAACTTCCTGCTCGTTGAACACCGGTATGATAACAGATATGAGCTTGTCCTTCATTTTCATTCCTCTTTCGCGGTTTGCGCCGTTGCATGGGTGTGATCCCCTAATTTTCATTATATCCCCTTTATTGTACAAAAAACAATCGCTCCTGTTATGATTTTGTCTTATGTGCAACACCCGGACCATTCTCTAAAAAGCAATTGAAATATTGTCCAATTGGGTTATAATAAAAACAAAGGAGCGTGAAAAAGATATGGCTTTGGTTACCAGCACAGAAATGTTTAAAAAAGCTTATCAGGGTGGTTACGCAATCGGCGCGTTCAATGTGAATAACATGGAAATCGTCCAGGGCATTACGGAAGCCGCCAAGGAAGTCAAATCCCCGCTTATACTTCAGGTTTCCTCAGGCGCGCGCAAATACGCCAACCACACCTATTTAATGAAACTGGTCGAGGCTGCAATCCTTGAAACGGATCTTCCCATTTGCCTCCATTTGGATCATGGCGATACGTTTGAACTTTGCAAGAGCTGTATCGACGGCGGCTTTACCTCCGTTATGATCGATGGCTCCCATCATTCGTATGAAGAAAACGTTGCCCTCACCAAGAAGGTTGTGGAATACGCGCATGACCGTGGCGTTGTTGTGGAAGGCGAACTTGGCCGCCTTGCCGGTATCGAAGACGCTGTTAACGTCAGCGCGGAAGACGCGTCCTATACCCGCCCCGAAGAAGTGGAAGATTTCGTTTCCCGCACAGGCGTAGACTCGCTTGCAATCGCCATCGGCACAAGCCACGGCGCGTTCAAGTTCAAGCCCGGCGTCAAGCCTCAGCTTCGCTTCGATATCTTAGAAAAAATTCAGCAACGCCTGCCCGGTTTCCCCATCGTGCTGCACGGCGCATCCTCCGTTGTCCCCGAATTCGTAAAGATGATCAACGAAAACGGTGGTAACATGCCCGACGCCATCGGCATTCCGGAAGATATGCTGCGCAAGGCCGCAAGCATGGCCGTATGCAAAATCAACATCGACAGTGATCTGCGCCTTGCCATGACCGGCACCATTCGCAAATATTTTGCGGAGCATCCGGATCATTTTGACCCGCGGCAGTACTTAAAACCCGCGCGTGACTCAATCCGTGAGATGGTCAAGCACAAGATCCTAAGCGTTCTCGGAAGCGACGGAAAAGCGTAAGAAACGTCATCCAGGCGGACGAGGAGCATCTCCCCGTCCGTTTTTCGTTTCCCTGGGCATACTGTAATTGAAGTGGCGTCTTTTTATGAAGGCATTTTGCGGGGTTGCAGGGATTTCGTGCCCGCCCGTAGAATAAAACAATATAGCGCGCAGCAATGTACAAGGGCGCGCCGGAAGGAGTTGACCTGTATGCGTATTTCCATTTCCGGGAAGAACATCGAGGTATCCGAATATCTGAAGGATCTCATCAACAAAAAGGTCGGCAAGCTGGAACGGTACTTCCCCAAAGACACTGAAATCCAGGTGACGATGGCCGTGGAGCGCAACCGCCACATCGTGGAGGTAACAATCCCGTACGAAAGCATCATTATCCGCGGCGAAGAGGTCACCGGAGACATGTACGCCTCCATCGACAACGTGCTCGACAAGCTGGAAAAACAGATTCTCAAGCACCGTACGAAGCTTGAAAAAGACCTTAAGGCAGGCGCATTCAAGTACGACACGCCGCTCTATGCGGAAGCCTATGAAGATGTCGCCGAAGAAGAAGGCCCCCGCATCGTCCGTGTCAAGCGCTTTTCCATCAAACCCATGAACGAAGAGGAAGCCATGCTGCAAATGGCGCTCTTAGGCCACTCTTTCTATGTGTTTGAGAATGCGGATACCGGCGACATCAACGTGCTGTATGCACGCAGGGACGGCAACTATGGCCTGATCGAGCCCAGACATTAACCATTCGATTTGATTCGTACGGACGGGGTCTCCCCCGTCCGTTTTTTGTCGCTGAGAAGTAGTAGTCAATTCTTCAACTAATAAAACGGGCTGCCGGTAAGGCAGCCCGTTTTGTGGATTCTATTGCGCTAGCGAATTACTCGGCAACTTTGTAGCCAGCTTCCGCGAGCAGGGCCTTAGCTTCGGCGAGGTCCGTCGCATAGTCGCCGGAACCGAAGAGCGCGCCATACTTCGAGATGAAGTCAGAGCCATCGGCATCGGGAACGCCAGCGGGAACGAACTCAAACGCGGGAACCGCTTCGTTCTGAGCGACTTCGATGATGTACTCACGGTCAACCGCGAGCGCGAGCGCCTTGCGGACCTTGGGATCCTTCAGGAAATCGCTGTCGCCTTCCATGTTGATGACGATGAAGTAGGTGCCGAGGATGGGCTTCACATTGAAGAAGCCGGCATCCTTCATGCGCTGGGTCTCTTCCGGCGGGAAGGTTTCGGCGATATCCATTTCGCCCGCTTCAAATGCGGCAAGCGCAGCGGCGTCATCGTCCGTCAGCTTCATGATAACCTTCGGGCAGGGCATGTTAGCGGCGTTCCAGTAGTTGGGGTTCTTCTCGATGATGATCTCGTTCTGGAGCTCGAACTTCGTGAGCACATACGGCCCGTTGGAGATGTAGGTCTCGGGGTTGTTGGCCCAAGCTTCATCCGCAACAACGTCAGCGCGCACGGGGTACAGAGTCGGGAACGCGGTCAACTGCGTGAAGTAGCCGCAGGGAGCCTCAAGAGTAACTTCGAGGGTCTTTTCGTCAAGAGCCTTGACACCAATGGTATCCGGGGCAGCGGTGCCTTCGTAGATCGCCATGGCGTTCTTTACATAGTTGTAAATCTGATAGGCATATTCGCACTCGGTCGCGGGATCCACAGCGCGGCTCCAACCGGTAACGAAATCCTGCGCGGTAACGGGCTTGCCGTCGGACCAATTGGCATCACGGAGCTTGAAGGTCCAAACGAGGCCGTCTTCGGAGGTCGTCCAGCTTTCAGCCATACCGGGAACGATAACGCCGTTCTTATCCTTGGTGGTAAGGCCTTCGAAGGTGTGCTGGATAACGTCAGCACCGTCGGTGGCGTTGTTCTTCTGGGGGTCAAGGGACTTCGGGGTAGCGCCAAGGTGATACACGATGTCGCCTTCCGCCTTGGACGCCCACATGAACAGCATGTGGCCGATGAGGACGTCATGGACATAGTCCTTGACCTTGCCGTTGTCCAGCCATACGTTGGTATAGTGATACAGCGGGATGATGGGCAGATCCGTCATGATGATCTTTTCAGCTTCATGCATGGCGTTCATGCGCTCTGCCGGATCGGCAGACTTCAATGCCGTTGCGATCAATGCATCGTATTCGGGGCTGTTATAATTCGCATCGTTCTGACCGCTGGTGGAGATCCACATATCCAGGAAGGTCATGGGGTCAACATAGTCGCCCAGCCAACCATGGCGCGCGATCTGGAAGTTGCCCTCGGTACGGTTGGTCTGGAAGACCG
>JAEYSE010000049.1 GCA_023435025.1 Bacillota bacterium | reverse complement strand
GAAATGTTCTTGAGCGGATCTCCAACGAACCACTCCCCTGTCCTTGCGACATACACGGGGTAAGCGTCATACTTTTGTTTGTTGACATTTTCCAGCAGCTGCAGCCCGGAAACGATAGATACATCGTGTTCTGTGGAGCGGCTGCCAAACAGTACGGCCAGTTTTTGCGGCATATCCAATCCTCCTGTCCTAAGGGTTCTTAAGGTATATTATACCACGCGGTTGATTACGCTTTGTCGTAATTGTCCGGCAGATCGTTTTCAAAAAGCACCACGCAGCCGGGTTCCGTATAAAGTGGGAGCTTTTCGGTTGCTTCATTGAGGGTATCAACCTGTATAATGCAGCTTTCCGGGAAACCGCCGTCGATTAACCCCCGGCGGATGGGCGCAACTCGATTTCTACCCACCAGTATGGCGATATCCGCTGCGTACGCGATATCGCGGCCAAATTCTTCGTTAAAGTGTTCCTCTTCCCCACCGAGCTCGATCATGCCGGGGGTTACGATGATGCGACGCGCAGGCGCGAAACTCTTTAACACCTCCAGCGCCGCCTTGGTGCCGGAAGGGTTGGCGTTGAACGCGTCGTCAATCACGGTGACGCCGTTCTGCCCCTGCACAAGCTGCAGCCTGTGTTCCACAGGCGCGAGGTTTTCAATGCCTATGGCGATACTTTCCATAGACGCTCCAAGATAAATTGCAAGCGCCGCCGCGCCCGTGATATTGCCGATGTTGTGCTTGCCTAGAAGCTGCGTTGCGCACCGGACGCGCTCCCCGGTATCCGTCACAAGCGTAAACGTGCTGCCGGAGCTGCTCACTTCGATATCTTCCGCCTTTAGGTAGAGGCCGTTGCCGGACAAGCCGAACAGGAATTTGTTTTTGAGGTTCAGGCGCTCGTACATGCGGCGGCAGTCCGGGTTATCGCCATTTAAGAACGCCGCACCGTCCTCGGGCAGCGCATACAGAAGCTCGGATTTGGTTTCGATTACCGTCTCGTAGGAGCCGAACGTGTCCAGGTGCTGCTTGCCCACGGAAGTGATGATGCCGTACTTGGGCTGCACCAGCCTGCACAGCTCAGCAATATCGCCTTTGTAGCGCGCGCCCATTTCCGCCACAAACGCCTGATGCTCGGGCTTTAACTGTTCGCGGACCACACGCGTAATACCCATGGGCGTGTTGAAGCTGCTGGGCGTCACAAGTGTATTCCATTCTTCCTGAAGTATGGTACCCAATATAAACTTGGTGCTGGTTTTTCCGTAGCTACCCGTAATGCCAATTTTGATGAGATCCTGCCTTGCGGCCAGCTTGTGTTTTGCGTCATTGTAGTACCAGCGTTTGATGGAGTTTTCAACAGGAAGCATCACCACATGCGCAAGCAGCACAAAAAACGGCAACAGCAAGCCCGGCAGGTACCTTACAAAGTTCATGCCCAAGATACCGCCCCAGCCCGATATGTTGTAGGGCAGGAACAGGCCCATGTGGAACAGAAAACTCAATACGGCCAGACACCCAAGCAGCCGCTTGACGCGTCCGGTAAACGCCAGAGGTTTTTTGGCCGGAAGCTTCCTGTTTGTAAAGCCGATGTAGAGCATGAAACCTATGAAAGCTAAATCCCCTCCATACCAGAGGATTTCCGCAACCACCGGCTGGCTGTAGTAGAAAAACACCCATGCGATGTGCAGCAAAAACGCCACGCCGCCCAGCAGAAAGGCAATCAAGCAGTCCTGCGCGCCCGCACGCCGAACCCATTTAAGATACATATTGCCCTGATAGCTTTCCAGCTGTAGCATGTGTACGGCATGCAGCGCGGCAAATGTCGTTGCGCCTGCCGCAAGTATAGAGAATATCAAGTTCCAGATTCCTGTCATCCGGGCCTCCTAACTAACGATTTAAAGCAGAGCAACTTTCTCAATCTAGGCCGGCGTCTATGCAGTTCTTAGCCGTCCCGCGTTGCCCATCCGCTACGTAGCGCTGCTACGCGGCGCTTCTACGACTTAGCGGGGCAAAATGCCTCATCCGCGAGCTATCTTTTTATCAGTTGCTCTAAGGCCTGAAAAACGCCTTGAGCACCGCGCAAAAACGCGGGTACTGGTCCGCATATGCGAAATGGCCCGCGCCTTCAAACACCACAAGCCCGGCATCGGGGATGCGTTGCTCCATCAGCTTGCCCATGTAAAGGGGCGAGTAGGTATCCTGATCCCCCCAAATGAGTAGCGTAGAGTTTTTAATGCAGGGCAGACGGTCTGTTAAATCCAAATTGACGGTCTTTACAAATACGGCGCGCATCAAATCACTTTTAAGCGCCCGGTAATCCTCAGAGCCTGCGTTTTTCTGCTTTTCTTTTAAATGCAGCGCCCGGTCAATCCAACCAATACGGGCGAGCTGCTTTCCAAGTTTATAGGTATAGGTCCTTACATACCATTTGAGCGTTCGTTTGGGCCGTATACCCGCAGCGCCAATCAATACCAGGCGCTTAAACAGCTTCTGATCCTCGCTGGCAAGGAAAATTGTAACGCGCCCGCCAAAGGAATGACATACGACGTCCACCCCATAGAGAGAAAACTCTTCCATAAACCTACGGGTAAATGCCGCGTATTCCGGCACGCCCCAGGGAACGGGAGGCTCTTCGCTTTCCCCAAAGCCGGGGAAATCAAAGCATATCGCGCGCATGCCAAAAGATTTCACGCAGTTTGCAATGGAACGTACGGCCTCAATGCTCGCGCCCCAGCCGTGCAGTATCAGGACGGGTTCGCCTTCGCCGTATACTTCATACCGGATTTTGATACCGTCTATGGTTATAAACAAGGCGCTCCCTCCTTTGACCCAAAGATGTACTACGCTATTATAGACCTCGCGCTAACATGCATGCAAGCTTTCTATGGTTTTCACAATATCCTTGTTCCACAGAATAAATGCGTCCTCACCCGTGTCGGAATAATATTTTTTGCGGCGCCCCGCCATTTGGAAACCCAAGCTTTCATAGAGCGCCTGCGCAGCGAAATTTGTTTCACGTACTTCCAGCGTCATCTGCGTGGCGTGCAATTTCACCGCCGCGCGCATGCTCTCTAACATGATGCGCCTGCCTTGGCCCATTCTTCGGTGCTCCGGCGACACGGCGACGTTTGTGATATGCGCCTCTTCAAAAAGCACCCACATGCCCGCGTATGCGATGATATTGCCGCCAAGTTCCAGCACATGGTAGTGGGCAAGCTTATTTTTAAGCTCGCCTTTAAGCATATTGAGCGTCCAGGGGGAACGAAAGCATATTTGTTCCATTTCCGCCACGGCGGGAAGATCGGCTTTTGTCATGGGACGGAAGAGCGCTTCTTCCATATATATTCCTTCTTTCCTACGCGTTACCCCTGCTCAGCAGTTCCATGCAACTTCTGCCACATACGTTCCGCCTGGGAAGGGCGAAGATACAGTGGCAACGCTTCTTTGGGCGGCTCCCCAGCTTCACGTAAAACCCGCTGCGCGACCCTGCAAAGGGACGACGCATGGCTGACAGCGGCATATTCCGGGGCGATTTTGGCGTTTACAACCGTATTTACAATCAAGTCTTCATAAACGCCTGCGCCGTCCCCCACAAACAGCGTTCCGGCCGGGATGCGCATAAGATAAGAAGCGACCTCCTCGGCGGCGGGTTGCGCTATAACAGCGCCGTCCGCGTACAGCGCAAAATACGCGTTGTCGTTTTTCGCGTCGATGATGGAGCATACGTGCCCGGGCCAGAAGCTTATGTTTTCATACAGTGCCTGCAGAGAATTTACGCCGACCACCGGTATGGAAAGCGCCGCCCCCATAGCGTTCGCTGCGCATACACCGATGCGAACGCCCGTAAACGAACCGGGCCCGCAGTTCACTGCGATAGCGCTAAGCTGACTAGGTGCAAGCCCAAGGTCCGCAAGCATGCGCTCAACCATGGGCATTACGGTTTCGGAATGTGTGCGCGTATGATGAAGGCTGTGCTCCGCGATAAGCACCCCATCCTGAAGCAGCGCAGTCGAGGCTGTGGAACTGGCCGTTTCAATGCCTAATATCAGCATGGCGTGTCCTCCAAGCCCTGTTGCAACGCATCTATAATTGCTTGATGACGCGCGTCCGTTGCAGTGAGCGTGATGGCACGCGGAACGTCTCCGCTGCCTTCAATAAAAATGGCAAGCCTTCCTTTGGGCAGTGCCTCCGCTACATTTTCAGGCCATTCCATCAATATGACGCCCGAGCCCGTTACATACTCCGAAAAGCCGACATCATACAACCCTTGGGCGTTGCTTAAGCGGTACGCGTCAAAGTGATAGAGCGGTAGCATACCGTCGTGTTCCTGCAGGATTGTAAACGTCGGGCTTGTTACGCCCTCTACGCCCAAACCCCTCCCAAGCCCCTGAGAAAGCGCGGTTTTTCCCGCACCAAGGTCTCCCGAGAGTGCAATAAACGCACTTGGGAACAGTTGACCCGCGATGTGTGCTCCCAAAGATATGGTTTCCTCCACGGAACGGGTGATGATGCGCAAGCTCAATCCATGCCGCCCCTTTCCTTCCACTCCTGCCTAAGGTCAAGAAGCCTGTTTTCCCGTATGGCCTGGCGGATCTCTTCCATCATCTTTAGCGTAATGTGCAGGTTATGGACGGTAATCAGATGCGCGGCCAGTATTTCCTTCGCCTTAATGAGATGGCGGATATAAGCACGTGTGAAGTTTTTGCACGCGTAACAATCGCAGCCGTCCTCAATGGGCGAAAAATCGTGTGCGAACTCGTTGTTCCGCAGCATCCGCTTGCCATAACGCGTCAAAGCGAGGCCGTTTCTTGCGATACGAGTCTGCAGCACGCAGTCGAACATATCAACACCCCGGATAGCGCCCTCTATCAGACAATCCGGGCTCCCAACACCCATCAGGTACCGCGGCTTTTCCTTGGGCATGAAGGGCATCATGCTTTCGAGCATATCGTACATGATTTCCTTGGGTTCCCCAACGGAAAGCCCGCCGATGCCATGGCCGATAAAATCCATATCCGTAATAATCTTTGCGCTTTCGATGCGCAAATCCCTGTACATGCCACCCTGTACAATGCCAAAGAGCGCCTGATCCTCCCGCGTATGAGCGGCCTTGCAGCGCTCTGCCCAGCGGTGGGTGCGGTCCATGGCGGCGCGGGTATAGGTATGGTCGCTTGGATAAGGCGCGCATTCGTCAAAGCACATCGCAATATCGGCGCCCAGCGCCTGTTCGACTTCCATAACAGATTCCGGGGTAAAGAAATGGCGACTCCCGTTGATGTGGGACCTAAACTCCACGCCATCCTCCATGATACGGGTATTATCCCCCAGACTAAACACCTGGAAGCCGCCGCTGTCAGTCAATATTGGCCGGTCCCAGCCCATAAAGGCGTGCAGGCCGCCCGCCTCGCGCACCAGCTCATGCCCGGGGCGGAGGTACAGGTGATAGGTGTTGGAGAGTATGATGCGCGCGCCGACCTCTTTAAGATCGCGTGGGGTCATTGCCTTTACTGTGGCCTGCGTACCTACGGGCATGAAACAGGGCGTCTCGATATCGCCGTGGGGCGTATGGAGAACGCCAAGGCGTGCGCCGGATTGCTTACAGGTATGCGTTACTTCATATGAAAAATACTGCATAATACTCCTTATAGAATAAGCATCGCATCGCCGAAGCTGAAAAAGCGATACCGTTCTTCTACCGCGTGACGGTAAGCGTTGAGCATGCCCTCGCGCGTTGCAAACGCGCTCACCAGCATCAAAAGCGTGGATTCGGGCAGGTGGAAGTTCGTAATGAGGCCATCGATTGCGCGGAACCTGTAACCGGGCGTAATGAAGATATCCGTCCAACCGCTTTTGACGTGAACGGTCCCCTGTTCGTCCGTTACGCTTTCGAGAGTCCGGCAGGATGTGGTGCCTACCGCTACCACCCTGCCGCCGTTTGCGCGCGCACGGTTGATGGTGCTTGCCGCAGCCTCAGTTACCTCGTAATACTCGGAATGCATGTGGTGTTCTTCCACCGTCTTGGCCGAAACCGGGCGGAACGTTCCCAAGCCAACATGCAGCAGGACGTCCACAATTTCTATACCTTTTCCCCGGAGCTCGTCCAGCAGTGCGTTGGTAAAATGCAGCCCTGCCGTAGGTGCCGCGGCAGACCCGCGCTCGCGAGCATAGACGGTCTGGTAGCGCTCCTTATCCGCAAGCTTTGCGGTGATATACGGGGGGAGCGGCATTTGACCCGCACGATCCAGCACCTCTTCAAACACGCCGGTATAGTGGAGCTCAACTATACGTCCCCCGTCCGGCGTACTTTCAAGCACTCTGGCGCTCAGTTCATCGGTGATTTGAAATGTCAGGCCGGTTTTTGCACGCCGTCCGGGTTTGACAAGGCATTCCCAAACGTCTCCTTGAAGGCGTTTTAACAGCAAAAATTCCATCCTTCCACCCGTATCCTCCCGCGTGCCATATAGCCTTGCGGGGATGACGCGTGTAGTGTTGCGTACCAGCACGTCGCCGGGCTTTAGGTAAGCGGATATCTCTGAAAACACGGTATCCGTCAGGGCTGCGTTTTTCCGGGTATATACGAGCAGGCGGGATGCATCGCGATCCGCCGTAGGCGTCTGCGCAATCAACTCCTGCGGAAGCTCATAAAAAAAGTCGCTCGTCTGCAAAATAGTCCTTCTTTCCATTGAATGGCGCTTACAGCGCATATCAAATCCACTTTATTATAGGGGAAAGCAGCCCGTTTGACAACCTTGGCGGCGACTGGGCCGTTTACCCTCGGAACATATTCCCATACAGTAAAAAGGAAACGCCGCGTTTGCGGCATTTCCCTTTTATAGCTCCCAATATGCGTATGGAGGCATAGATCCCGAAATGTTATTCTGCTTCTTCCTCCTGCGCCACCGTCGCCTGCGACCCCGCCAGTTTCTGTACGCCATTGACGTCGATCATGGTCTCCCCGGGCAGCAGCAATTCGCTGACTGTCACAAACTCATACCCCTGTTCCTTGGCTGAAGCAATCAGCTTGGGCAGGTACTCTTCAATGTTATACCCGTTGTTGTGGCACAATATGATAGCGCCCGGATGCAGCTTGGGCAGGACGGAGTTGAGTATGGTCTCAGTGGTGCGCTCTTTCCAGTCAATGGTGTCGATATCCCATTGTACGGGCGTATAACCCATGGTTTCCGTAGTGGTGATGACCAGATCGTTGTATTCGCCAAACGGCGCACGGAATGTCTTGCAGCGTTTGCCAGTGATTTTCTCCATTTTATCGTCAAGCACCGTCAATTCCTTCTGTATCTTTGTTGCGTCAAGCTTACTCATATGCGGATGCGTATCCGTATGATTGCCAAGCTCATGCCCTTTTGCGAATATGCTCTTGACATGCTCTGGATATTTATCCACCCAGACGCCGCACAGGTAGAACGTGGCCTTGATACCCGCCTGATCGAGCTGTTCCAGGATAAAGGGCGTCTTGTCATCCTCCCAGGCGGCGTCGATTGTCAGAGCGATCTTCTTATCATCCCTCATCACACTGTAAACCGGAAGTTCCTTGCGCTTGCCGGCAAGTACCTCCAGCTCGTATTCGTCCCCCTGCATGTTGGCATATGTCTGGCTGGCTTCCCCACCGTCTCCGGCTGAAAGAGCCACGATAATGCCTGCCGCTATCAGGATAAGGGCCGCGGCGGCAATCAGAAGTGTTTTTTTGGTTACAACAAAAACGCGCACGGTCTACGCCTCCTCGCATTTACTCTTAGAGTAACATATGCGGGTGATTGGCCGGTTCATGCGCCGTTATGCGTAATCCTTTGCGTATATGCAGGAAAAATCCATCAATTTTTACAGCCATACATAAAACCGCCGCAACCTAACAAGATCGCGACGGCTTCTAATTTCATTGATGGACTATTGCTTTGGCGTTGCGGTTGGAGCGGGCGTTACCGATGGCCATTTGAGCTTAAATTGCACAGTCACTTCGGCGCTTACGGTCAGTTGCCCCGCCTGAACAGGCGTTGTAATATCCGTATCGGTCTTAGCCGGCGTGGCTGCATATTGCAGCTGCTCGTTCATATCCGTTGTATAGCTTGCACCTTCCTGTATGATCATGGGGCCATCAAGTTGCGCACCCGCTGCCTGTGCCATGATGGCGGCTTTCGTGTTTGCATCCGCCACAGCGTCCGCAAGCGCCTGCTGATAGGCCGCCGTTTCATCCTGCAACTCAAATTGGATGCTGGTAACCTCGTTTGCGCCAGCCTGAATCGCCAATGTAACGAGCTCGCCTGTCTTTTTGACGTCGCGCAGCTTGACGGTGATGCTGTTGGTTGCGCTGTAGCCTGTGATCTCCTGCGTGTTTTTAGGATTGTCCATGATGGGATATACGGTAATCTCCTGTGTCTGGATATCCTTTTCCGCAACCCCAAAGCCTTTAATCGCGGTGATTACGGCGTCCATCAGGACGCTGTTCTGCGTTTGCACCTCTTCAGAGGTCGCGGCCTGTACATAGACGGAAAGCTGCACGGTAGCAATGTCCGGCTGCGCGTCCACTTTTCCCTTGCCTTTAACGCTGAGTAGGCGTTCCTCCGGCTGGACGGGCTGCTGGATTATGATCTGCTGGGGATCTTTATTCTGCTGCTGTACCGCCTGATTGATCTCCTCAGGCGATTTGCAGGAAACGACGGAGGCAACGACTAGAGCGCACATCAGCGCGCAAACAATTGCTTTTTTCATAGTTGTTCCCTTTCTCCATAAAACGAAAGCGGCATATAACCGCTTTTTTGAGTGAACAATCAATCTTCCTCTTTGTCTTCAGGCAGTATCGCGTTATGGAACACATCCTGCACGTCATCGTTGTCGTCCAGCCATTCCAAAAAGCGTTCTACCTTCTGCACGGCTTCCTCTTCGGAAACATTGACGGTGTTCTGCGGAATCATATCGATCTCGGCGGAAATAAAGGTATATCCCGCAGCTTCAAGCGCTTCACGCACACGGGAAAAATCGGCGGGATCAGTATATACCTCGAATGCGTCGTCCTGAGGCGTAAAGTCCTCCGCGCCCGCGTCAAGCGCCGCCATCATGACTTCATCTTCGTTCATCAGCGCACTGCGCTCAATGATAATGACGCCCTTCTTGGTAAACATCCAGGAAACGCAGCCAGTAGCGCCTAAGGATCCGCCGCTTTTATCAAATATGTGGCGCATTTCTGCCGCTGTGCGGTTGCGGTTATCCGTAACGACGTCCACGATCACGGCGATACCGCCGGGGCCGTATCCTTCGTAGGTACCCTCTTCATAATTCACACTGCCCAGTTCGCCCGAAGCCTTTTTGAGGGAGCGGGCAATGTTATCGTTGGGCATGTTGTTTGCTTTGGCTTTTGCGATAACGTCGCGGAGCTTGGAGTTGTTCGCGGGGTCCGCGCCGCCTTCTTTGACGGCTATGGCAATCTCACGACCGATTTTGGTGAATATCTTACCGCGCTGCGAGTCGGTTTTTTCTTTTTTATTTTTGATATTTGCCCATTTGGAATGGCCGGACATAAGAATACCTCCATGTTTCCTTTTCTTTTACTGTTGTGCATTATATCATTTGTTCGGAGTCTTGTACAGCGCGCTCCTCTGCCAAAAGGGCCAGATAACGGGCACGGATGGATTTTAAATCTTCCCAGGCTTGTTTTTTCTTTTCCGGGTCTCTTAATAGTGCAGCGGGATGGTAAGTAGGTATAATAAATACGCCCTTTTTTTCTTTCCAGATGCCCCGTTCCTTCGTTATGCGAACATCGTGGTCATAGATATACTTTGCCGCCGTAGCGCCCAGACAAACGATGATTTTTGGCTTGATAAGCCCCGTTTGCGCGCGCAGATAAGGCAGGCAGGCAAGCGCTTCCTCATCAAGCGGTACCCGGTTCTGAGGTGGGCGGCATTTTACGATATTGGCAATATAAACTTTTGTCCGGTCCAGCTCGATTGCAGAGAGCATTTTATCCAACAAATGCCCCGCAGGGCCAACAAACGGACGTCCCTGCGCGTCTTCTTCGCGCCCGGGTCCTTCCCCCACGAATAGAATTTCGGCATTCTGATTACCCTCGCCAAATACGGTATGCGTGCGCGTGCTGCAAAGTGCGCAGCCCTCACAAGCCGCAACCTGTGCCTTTAATGTTTGCCAATGGAGCAACATGGTTCCCTCTCAGTATTAAGACGTGCGGAATGGTTTCAGGGTTGCGATTAACTAGAAATCAAAAACTGTGACGCGGCCGCTTTCCAAGTCGTATTTCGCGCCCGCCACAAAAAATTCCCCGGCGTTTAAAGATTCCTGAAGCGCTCCGCTATTGCGCACGCGCTGTACGCAGGCTTTGATGGTCTTATACTCTTCCTCATCGTCGTCCTTGCGAAAGCGCTCCCAAAAGCCTTCTTCCTCTTCCGGGTCTCCGTTGCGGGTCTCATGGGTCAATATCATGCAAAGCGGAACCTGAAGTTTTTCCGCAGCAAACTCAATTGCGTCCAGAGCAGCCCGGTCGATTTCAAGCTCCGGCATACGCAGCGCATACAACGCACCGATACCGGTATCGAATATCAGCTCCGGCGGCATGTAGGAGTCCGAGGGGGAAACGATAATCGCGACCGGGTGCTGCCCTTCTTCCACAAGCAGACGGCGCTGCTCGTCAAAATTGCGGCAGATGTTGCATTCGTTATTGACGAAACGTTCGTTGCCCGACATCAGGATATCCAATGATTTTTCCCACGACCCCATGATGACCACCTTATTGAATTTATATTTTATAGATTGACCGCGGCTTCCTCATCCAGCACAAACGTAACATTCGGATGCAGCTGCAAAATGCTTGCAGGAACGGCTGGCGTTACAGCGGAAGACAGGATGCGCTGCGCAATGCCCCCAACCTGCGCCCCAAGCGCAAGCAATATGATGCGTTTTGCGGACATGATCGTGCTGATGCCCATTGTGATGGATTGCGCCACCATGCCCTCCGTGCCCGATATGCCCTTGCATTCTTCTATTGTATTGGGAGGAAGAAGCTCAACGTGGGTAAATGCGGAAAACTCACGTGCGGGACCGTTGAAGGCAAGATGCCCGTTCTGTCCAAGATAAAGAAGAACCGTATCCAAGCCTCCGGAAGCGATGATATCCGCTTCAAAGCTGGAGCACGCTGCCTGCAGATCCTGTGCGTTGTGATTGGGCGCGTGCGTACGGGAAAGCTGCATGTTGACCTGCTCGTACAGGGAACCGGCAAGATAAGCGCTGAGTATGCCCACATTTCCTGCGCGCTTGGCCATGAACTCGCTGGTCTGGAACACTGTGACCTCACTCCAGTCCAATATGCCGGAAGCAGTCATCGAAGCAAGCTTGCGGTATACAAGCGACGCCATATCCGTGGCGCAAAGCCCAAGGACACAGTTTGGCTTTTCTATCATCTGCGCCGCGATCAACGTGGCAGCGGCCGCGCTAGCAGCGTCCTTATCTCGGTAGATCATAATACCCATTGCGTAATCCTCCTTCATCTCAACGCGATCGCCGCACAAAAACACATCTGATTATACCACGCCGGATAAAAAGCGTAAAACATCCTGATAAACTTCGGTACGGTTGATTTCATTGAGCATTTCATGCCTGCCCTCCGGATAGAGCTTTACTGTCACCGTATGTCCGGTATCCCTGAGCCACTTTGCGACCTGTTTTACACCTTTGCCGTTGTTTCCCACAGGGTCGCTGTCCCCGGAAAAAAGATAGATTGGCACGTTGGGGACTTTCTTCGCCCAGGAAACGGAGCTGATCTCCCGAATGCCACAAAGCAGTTCAGAAAAACCTTCCGCCGTAAACACAAACCCGCACAACGGGTCTTCTACGTAACGGTCCACCTGATCATTATCCCGGCTGAGCCAGTCAAATGCGGTGCGAGAAGGAAGGAAAGGCTTATTGTATGAGCCAAAGCTCAGATTATCCAGCAACTTGCTTGGTTTTTTAGTCCCATTGCGCTTTTTCTCATATTTTGCAACCATGCTTCCAAGGCCAGCCGCCGGGTTCTTTCCCGCCGTGCCGGATAAAATCAGAGCGGAAATATCCTCTGAGTAGCTGGCGACATAGCTGCGCGCCAGAAACGAACCCATACTGTGGCCAAAGAGGATATACGGGATCTCCGGCCACAGCGCCGACGCATGGTTGTGTAGCGCCTTCATATCCGCTACCACTGAAGCCCAGCCGTTTTGCTCCCCGAAATATCCCTTTATGGAAAGATCCGCACTTTTTCCGTGACCGGCATGATCGTTCGCGATTACCGCAAACCCGTTGGAAGATAAATATTCCGCAAAGGGTGCGTACCTTCCGATATGTTCCGCCATGCCGTGCGCAATCTGTACAATGGCGCGGGGCTTAGCATCTGGGAGCCAAAGCATGGAGAAACATTCTCCAAGATCTGTTGCCGAAGCGTACCTGAATTCCTGTACCTGCATGTCAGAATACCTCCCGCCTTCTTATATCAGAATGTATCCGGTTTTTATAAAAGTATATCATGCGCGGCGCGCTTTCGCACCAGGAGATTGGGATGAATTTCCTCCCGCCTCCGGCCGTATTATGGGTACAGATAAGCTGTGCAAAGAGATTGTTGCATATATCTAAAGCATACATTATAATGCATATAAGCCTTTTTGCAATAAAATCTAAGGTGAATAAGAGGTTTTTATATGTCTGCCGATCTTGAGCTTTATCGCGTATTCTGTACCGTTGCACGCTGCGGCAGCCTTTCACACGCGGCGCGGGAACTATATATCAGCCAGCCTGCAGTCAGCCAGGCAATGCGCCGCCTCGAGGACAGCCTGGACTGTTCGCTGTTTACGCGCACCAGCCGCGGCATTACGCTTACCAGCGAAGGGCGCATGCTTTATAGCTATGCGGATAAGGCCGTCAGCCTTGTTTCCGCAGCAGAGGATAAACTCAACCGCATGCGCACGCTGCAATCCGGTGGCTTGATGATAGGCGCTAGCGATACGCTGTGCCAATACTTCCTGCTTCCCTACCTCAAACGCTTCCACGCGGAATATCCGGAAATTCAGCTGCAGGTGACCAACCGTACCACCCCGGAAACGGTGGAACTGTTAAAAATCGGGAAAGTCGATATCGCACTTGTCAATCTTCCGGTGGAAGACAGCGCCCTTTGTGTGCGCGAGTGCCTGAAGGTCCACGATGTATTTGTGGCTGCTGAACGGTTTGAACACTTCAAAGGGCAAAAGGTCCCGCTGGATGTACTTGCGCGCGAACCACTGGTGCTGTTGGAGCAGGCCTCAAACTCCCGCAAGTATCTTGATGCGTTTGCGGCGCAGCAGGGTGTTACGCTGCATCCGGAAATCGAGCTTGGCGCTCACAGCCTGCTGGTGCAGTTTGCACGCATCGGCCTTGGCGTTACCTGCCTGACAAGAGAGTTCGCAGCAGAATCGTTGGAGACCGGCGAACTGTTTGAAATAGAACTCGATCCGCCCATGCCTCCCCGTGCAATCGGCCTGATTTCGCTCGATGGCGTGCCGCTTTCCGCAGCGTCGCTCCGGTTTATACAGATCGTCATGGAAGCCGAACAGGATTAACATTGCCGTCCAATGAGTTTTGCGCAGCAAAAAGCGCCTCGGAATCCGAGACGCTTTTTTATATTCCTAAAGAATCTGGTTCGTTTCGCTTTTCTCTTTCTTTTCCCGCTTTTTCTCAAATAGCTTGCTCTCCTCGCCTTTTAACAGCCGTTTGATGTTATCGGTATGGCGCAGCACAATCAACAACCACAGCAGGCCGATGCTGACGATCAATATCGTATTGCTCCACGCGAACACCAGAGTAAGCAGGAAATAAAGCGTAATGCCGGTAAGCGAGGCGACGGATATGGTGCGGGTCAGAGCAATCATCAATAGAGCCCACGCCGTCATAATTGCGCCAAACAGCGGGTTGAGCATCCATGCGATGCCCAAAGTGGATGCAACGCCCTTACCGCCGCGAAACTGTAAAAACACCGGGAAGCAGTGACCCAACGCCACAAAAAAGGAGGCAATGTACGCACCGGTTTCCCCGGCAATCCATCTGCCCGCAAGAATAGCAAGTATGCCTTTCAAAAGGTCTCCCGCAAACGTTACTGCACCCGATTTTAACCCGAACACACGCAGCATGTTTGTGCTGCCCGCATTGCCGCTGCCATGGTTGCGGACATCGTCCTTGTATTTTAACCGGCTGATGATAACGGCGCTTTGCAGGTTGCCAAGAAGATACCCCACAACCGCCGCAAGTATGTACAGTCCCATGCTCATTCGTTGCTCCCTTCGCTGCTGCGCGAACGCGGATACAGGCGTATAGGCGTTCCCGTTAAGCCAAAGGATTTCCGCAAATAGTTCTCAAGATACCTGGCATAGGAAAAATGCATCAGTTCCGGATCGTTCACCTTGATGATGAAGGTGGGCGGCTTTATGGAAACCTGGGTCGCGTAGTAAAGCTTGAGCCTGCGGCCTTTGTCGCTGGGCGGCTCGGTGACTGTGACGGCCTCGCTGATGACATCATTGAGCGTGCCGGTGGAGATGCGGGTACAGGTCTGCTGAAATACATCGTCAGCTAAGCTTAGCACCTTTTCCACGCGCTGGCCGGTTTTCGCGCTGATAAAGAGCATAGGGACATAGCTCATAAAGGCAAGATCGGTCAAAAGATCCTTTTTAAACTTGTTCATGGTGTGGGTGTCCTTTTCAATGAGGTCCCACTTGTTTACGACGAGCACGCTCGCCCTGCCTTCCTCATGCACGTACCCCGCGATGCGTACATCCTGTTCGGAAAGGCCCTGCTCCGCGTCCACCACAATAAGCACCACGTCCGCGCGGCGGATTGCCCCCAGACTGCGTATGACGCTATAGCGTTCGATACTTTCATCCTCTATGGCCCTCTTGCGGCGGATACCCGCGGTATCCACCAGGACATAGTTCTTTCCGTTGCGGATAAAGGGCGTGTCAATCGCATCCCTCGTGGTGCCGGGAATGTCACTGACGATGACGCGTTCATCCCCCAATATGGCGTTTACCAGGCTGGACTTGCCCACGTTGGGTTTGCCGACTACGGCGATGTTGATTGTTTCTTCTTCTTCGTCGGGTTCATAAGGCGGGAAGTGCCCTGCGATTTCGTCTAAGAGATCGCCTAAGCCCAGGCCTTGGGATGAGGATATCGTAATAGGCGTACCAAGACCCAGCGCATAAAAATCATATGCGTTTTCTTCAAACTTCTGGGCGTCAACCTTGTTGACTGCAAGTACAACGGGTTTGTTGCACTTTCTTAAAATATCCGCCACTTCCTCGTCCGCAGCGGTCATGCCTTCGCGTCCATCGACCATGAAGAGTATAACGTCTGCCATGTCGATTGCTAGCTCCGCCTGCCGGCGCATCTGCAGGCTGATAACATCCTCGCGCGCGGGCTCAATACCACCGGTATCAATCAGCGTGAAAGCATGCGTCAACCAGGTCGCTTCCCCGTAAATTCGGTCTCTGGTCACGCCCGGCGTATCCTCCACAATGGAGATTCGCCTTCCGATCAGCTTATTGAACAAAGTGGATTTTCCCACATTTGGCCTGCCAACGATTGCAACAAGCGGCTTGCCCATTTCTTCCTCCGTTAAAGTGGCGCGCCTTTATATGGCGTGCCATATTGTCTATGCATCTCTAGGCCTCATTCGCCAGAGAGAAAATCGTCTCCACCCAGGCGTCGCCTCCGCCACGTACTGCAACCACCCGCACGTTGAGTGCTTTTGAAAGCTCCTCAACCGTAATGCCGTCTAAGAACACGTCTTCCTGTTCACGCAGCATGTTATGTGGAATCAAAAGCAGTCCAGTGGAAAGCCTGCCTTTTAATTGTTTGATTAAATCCTGCCCGGTAATAAGCCCGCCCACCGTGATTGTGGGGCCGAAGAAATCATTCCGTATGGCGTAAAGCGTGCTTTCTATTCCATAGGGAATTAACGTTTCATGGAGCGTTTTCATAAACGGATGCGCCAGAATGCCGCCCGCGGCCTCGAATACAAAGCCTTTTTCAAGCGGCTTTTTCTCCCCCAGCGCCTCCAGAAACTCCCATTCAAACAGCCGCAATAGGCCCACTCCGTTTTCTATCTGTGGAAAGTCCTCGTACTCACCATAGGGCGGAAGATCTTCTCCTGCGGCGAGGTAAAACTCATCCGAGGCGAACACAAACGCGGTCCCCATGCGCTCCAGACACCCGGCCGCGAAGGCGCGAATTTCTCCAAGCGTATTCCTTGCTTCTTCCCGCGTAAAAACGCGAAGTTCAGCCAAGCCTTCCCGAAATTTCGTGAGGCCCACCGGTACCACCGCAACAGACTGCGCATATGGGTAAAGACTGGAAAGATCGTTTAACGTTTGGCGTAGCACTTCCGCATCGTTTACCGTGGGGCAGCACACGATCTGGCAGTGAAATTTCAGCCCGGCTTCGGCCAAACGCCTAAGGCGCGGCAGAATTTTGCCTGCAGTGGGGTTGCGCATCATCCTGATTCGAACGTCTGGGTCCGTCGCGTGTACGGAAACAAAAAGCGGGCTGACCTTGCGTTTGAGTATGCGTTCAAATTCCGCTTCGTCCACGTTAGTGAGCGTAATGTAATTGCCCATAATAAAGGACATACGCCAGTCATCATCTTTAAATTGTAGCGTCTTTCGCCCGCCTTTGGGCATTTGATCGATAAAGCAGAACATGCAGCGGTTTTTGCAGGCCCGGACGGTGCTCATGAGCCCGCTTTCAAACGTGAGCCCCAGCGGCGCATACGCGTCCTTGTTCAGCTCCAACTGGTACCTGCCGCCGTCTTCGCGTTCAAAAAGCAGCTCCAGCCGTTCCTCCGCGCAAAGATACGTATAGTCCACCACATCGAGCACAGGCTCGCCGTTGATGGACACAAGGATATCCCCCGTTTTTATATTCAGGGAAGCGGCGATGGAGCCCGCTTCTACTGCGGTGACACGCTGCAATTAGTCCTCCTGCTCCACCATTTCTTCGAACAGCTCCATGAAGGTGTCAAACACCTCGTCCAGAAGCACTTCGTTTTCTATGGTTTCGTATACGTCCTCGCCGTTCTTGGTGACGACATGCAGCAGCACCACTTCATCTTCGTCTACGTTTTCCACGTCGTCGATCGGAAGAAGAGCGATGTACTTTTCGCCTTCATGGAAAAACGTCATCAAATGGTCAAAGCGAACCTCTTTGCCATTTTCATCAAGCAACGTTACTTCGTCCTGTTCTTCCCCAGCTTGGGCAACGATACGCTCATCCATGGCGCAATCCTCCCTATATTATCTGTGCCGCGTTTCCATGTATCCCTGCAAAATGACGACAGCCGCCATTTTGTCGATCACTTGTCTACGCTTTTTCCGGCTGACATCTGCATCCAGCAGCACGCGTTCGGCAGCGGCGGTAGTGAGCCGTTCATCATAAAAATCGTGCTCGCCGTCCCATTTTTGAAGCACCGCGTCCGCAAACGCACGTACCTTCTCACTCTGGAAGCCATAGCTGCCGTCCATGTTGCGCGGCATGCCAAACAGCAGCCGCACCGGGCGGTAACGCTCGGCAAGAGCGAGGATGTAAGCAACGTCCTGTTCTAGGGTTTCCTTACGTGTGTATGTTTCCAGCCCTTGGGCAGTATACCCCAAAGGATCGCTTACCGCAACCCCAATTCGTTTGTCCCCAACATCAAGGGCAAGTATACGCTGCATATGGCCCCCCCCTATATTACTTTTATGCAAAACTGCGGGCACGTCGCGGCACAATAGCCGCAACGGGCACACAAGTTCTCGTTTACTTTCGCTTTCCCGCCTATCAGGCTCATTGCGCGGTTTTTGCACCGCTTGACGCAGGCGCCGCAGCCTTCGCACCAATCTTGTATGACAAGGTTGCGCGGCTGTGCGCTGATACGGCTCGATAACGCGGCGTCAGGTGTTTCTCCCGAAAATATGGCGCAGTTATAAGCAACCTCATCCCTTGTCTGCATGCCAATCGCTATGGACGCAATGCTTGGCTCGTTTAATACAAAGCGCAGCGCCTCTTCACGTTCCCCTATCAAATGGCCGCCGCCCAAAGGCTTCATACTTAACACGCCTTTGTTTTGTGCATGGATGTTACGGATTTCCCGCAGCATTTCTTCAGCCGTACCATCCGCAATGCCCAGACCTGTCTTATTATACAACGGAAATACAATTTCAAGCTCCGGGTACTCTTTCGCAGCGCGTACCGCCGCAATGTGGTGGGTGGAAAGGCCGACCGCCCCGATTTGCCCTTCACGCTTTTTCTTTAAAAAGTATTCCACCGCTTCCCAATGTCCGCGGATGGTATGCTCGCTTTCCTGCTCATGCAGAAGGAAGATATCGATATATTCCCTACCTATTCCTTCCACTGCAGCGCGAAAGCTTGCTTCCGCCGTCTTTGTGTCATACGAATAGGATTTGGTGCATACTACGGCGTCTGCCTTACATTTGAGGGCCTCTTTGATATACGGATAAGTGCCGTATAACTCGGCAGTATCCAGAAAATTCACACCCAAGGAGAACGCAAAATCCAAAAGACCTGCCCCTGTTGAAAGAGGCAGGTTCCGTTGCAAAGGCCCCATAGTAAGCGTTCCAAAGCACAGGCGGGAGACCCGAATGCCCGTGCCGCCCAAACTTGCATGGTTCAACTATTCTGCTCCGCCGCTGAGTTGACCTCCACATAGAAGCGGACCAGTTCCTCAATTAGCTCGTCCCGCTCCAGGCGGCTGATCAGGTAGCGCGCATTGTTGTGGCTGGTGATGTAGGTAGGATCCCCGGAAAGCAAGTATCCGACGATTTGGTTGACCGGATCATACCCCTTTTCCTTCATGGCGGAATATACCGTCATGAGCACCTCATTGGCGGCACGCCTGTCCTTGGGAAGTTGAAACTGCATAGTTCCGTGTGTTTGATCGGTCATACCAATGTACCCCCTATCAAGTAACCTATAGCATTATACACTAAAATAAACGCTTTTTCAAATAAAGAAACGGCCCGCAGCTTGCGGGCCATTTCCATCCTATCCCATGATGTTGCCGATCGTGCGCCTCGTGCTGCGCACAAGCCGCCTGCCGTCCCGCATCATCCGCTTGGGTATATCGGGGTACATCGAGTTGATCGCTACCGTTGCCATCGCTACCCCTGCGATCATGCCGACGCCAAGGCCCAGTGTCAGTGTCCGCATACAGTTTTCTCCTTTCCGCCGGATTGGACTCTATGTTAAGGCTGGTGCGATGCACAGAGCCGTATGGAATTAGTATGTCGAAGCATATGTGAAGCTATGATAGAAACTGTTGTCACCATTGGCGGATACATTTAAAATTGTATAAAAAATCAAGTGAAACAAAAAAAGCCCCAAACGGGGCTTTTGATATTAGCGTATTATTGGCCTGAGGCTTTTTTCTTCTGGTAATCCTCGATTGCAGCCTTAACAGCTTCTTCGGCAAGCACTGAACAATGGATCTTCTGCGGCGGAAGGCCCTCAAGCGCTTCCACAACAGCGGAATTGGTAAGCTTCAGCGCGTCCTCCACCTTTTTGCCCTTTATCATCTCGGTGGCCATGGAGGAAGTGGCGATTGCGGCGCCGCAGCCAAACGTCTTGAAACTGACGTCCTCAATCACATCTTCGTCGTTTACCTTAATGAACATTTTCATGATATCGCCGCATTTTGCGTTGCCGACCATGCCGACGCCGTTGTAATCCGGCAGTTCGCCCACATTGCGGGGATGTTCAAAATGATCCAAAACCTTTTCTGTATACATCGTTTTCACCTCAATGCACGGTATTGTATAAGGGGGACATGTTCCGCAACCGCTCTACCACGTTGGGCAGCACGTCAAGCACGTAATCAATTTCTTCCTCGGTGGTTTCATCCGAAAGCGTCAGCCTCAGTGAGCCGTGCGCAATCTCGTGAGGGATGCCCATGGCTAAAAGAACATGGGAAGGGTCCAACGAACCGGAGGTGCACGCGGAGCCGCTTGAGGCGGCAATACCCTGCAGGTCAAGCAGCAGCAGCATACCTTCGCCTTCAATATAGCGGATGCTGAAGTTCACGTTGTTTGGCAGGCGCTCGGTCGGGTGGCCGTTGAGCTTGACTTCGGGGATGCGATCCTTGATGCCTGCAGTCAGCTTCTCGCGCAGGCGAAGCAGTTCGCGGTTGACGTTTTCGATGTTGCCTGTGGCAAGCTCAATGGCCTTGCCCAGCCCAACGATTCCGGCCACGTTTTCTGTTCCGGCGCGGCGGTTCTTCTCCTGCCCACCGCCCGTAAGGAAGGAAGGCAAACGCAGTCCTTTTTTCATATACAATACGCCCACGCCTTTGGGGCCGTGGAACTTATGCGCGGAAAGCGAGAGAAAATCGATATTCATGGCCCGTACGTCTATGGGAACATGTCCCACAGCCTGCACGGCGTCCGTATGGAAAAGTACGTTTTTAGAGCGGCACACAGCACCAATTTCGGCAATCGGCATGATCGTGCCGACTTCGTTGTTTGCGAACATAACGCTGACGAGTATTGTATCCGGACGGATAGCTTCCGCTACCTGCTGCGCCGTTACCCTGCCGTATTCGTCCACCGGAAGGTATGTCACTTCATAACCCAGCTCTTTTTCAAGCATTTCGGCCGTGTGCAATATGGCGTGGTGTTCGATGGCAGTGGTGATGATGTGTTTGCCCTTTTTCGAGTAACGCTGCGCTACGCCGCGCAGTACCATATTGTCGCTCTCCGTGCCGCAGCCGGTAAAAATGATTTCTTCCGGGTTTGCGTTAAGAGCCCGGGCAACCTGCAATCTAGCATTGTCAATGCCCGCCAATGCCTCGCGTGCGTAGCCGTGCAAGCTGGACGGGTTGCCAAAATACTTCGTAAAATACGGCAGCATGGCGTCAAGCACTTCCGGCTTAACGGATGTGGTAGCAGCGTTGTCAAGATAAACTCTCATGTGTCGTTCGCCTCATCTGTAAAATATAATCTTCAGCCATGTCTTTGATTGTGGTTTCATCCAGCACCGCATCAATCCGGTTTTGCAGCTTAAGCCACAGCGGGCGCGCGGAACATGTGCAGGCGTGCTCGCAACCGGCTGTCTGGCGGCTCACGCAGTCCACAACCGTGGTACTGCCTTCGAGCGCCTTTAACACCTCGTTTACGGTAATCTCTTCCGGCCTGCGCGCCAAAGTATACCCGCCCTGCACACCGCGAACGGATTCAATAAGCTTCGCCTTTTTGAGCGAGGCAATCAGCTGCTCCAAATACGCAAGTGATACGCCCTGCAGGTTTGCGAGCGTTGTCGCGCTGACCGGCCCGCTTCCGTATTCCACTGCCAAATCCACCATGGCTTTGATGCCATAACGTCCGCGCGTGGAAAGCTTCACATCGATCATTCCTTAAATATCCAACCAAATTAGTCGGATTTATTTCGATACAACTGTAGCATAGTTTGTGCAGGGTGTCAAATAAAATGTTGATGCTTTTGCTGGGGATTTGTTCCGTGCAACAAAAAGGCGGCCTAAGCCGCCTAAGTCCGCCGATAAAGCCCAAAGTATCTATCTGCGTTTACTTGAAAATTTGGGATTTTCGTTATTCGTAAAGCGGGAACTCTTTTGTCAATGCAATCACTTCCGCCTTAACAGCATCCACCGCGCCTTCCCCGCCATCTATAATGGAAGCGATCAGCTCGCCGATCACCTTCATTTCGGCTTCCTTCATACCGCGGCTTGTGACCGCAGGCGTTCCGATGCGGATACCACTTGTGACAAAGGGGCTGAGCGTTTCAAACGGAATGGTGTTTTTATTTACCGTGATGTGCGCCGCGTCCAAAAGCTTTTCCACTTCTTTGCCGGTGCGGTTTTTCGGCGTAAGATCCACGAGCATCATATGGTTGTCCGTACCGCCGGAAACCAGCCGAACGCCCGCTGAAGTCAGCGAATCGCCCAACGTTTTCGCGTTGAATATGATCTGCTGCTGATACGCTTTAAAGGAAGGCTGCAACGCTTCATGGAAGCAGATGGCCTTCCCAGCGATGGTATGCATGAGGGGACCTCCCTGCGTGCCGGGGAATATGGCTTTATCTATTTCCTTTGCCAACCCTTCCCTGCAGAGGATCAGCCCACCGCGCGGCCCACGCAGGGTCTTGTGCGTTGTTGAGGTGACGACGTCTGCGTAAGGCACGGGGTTCATGTGAAGCCCTGCGGCGACAAGGCCCGCGATATGCGCCATGTCCACCATAAAGTACGCACCGATAGACTTTGCGACATCAGAGATGCGCGCAAAATCGATTGCGCGCGGATATGCGCTAGCGCCCGCGACGATCATTTTGGGTTTATGCTCCAAAGCGAGGTGCTCAAGTTCAGCATAATCGATCTGTTCGGTCTCTTTGTTGACGCCATAGGGCACGATGTTGAAATATTTTCCGCTCATGTTGACGGGGCTGCCGTGGGTCAGATGCCCGCCATGGGATAGGTTCATGCCCAATATCGTATCCCCGGGATTTAAGAGCGCAAAGTACACGGCGATGTTCGCCTGCGCGCCGGAATGAGGCTGCACGTTTGCGTGTTCTGCGCCAAAGAGCTGCTTGGCTCTGCTTCGGGCAAGCTCCTCCGCGACATCCACGAATTCACAGCCCCCATAGTAGCGCTTACCGGGGTATCCCTCTGCATATTTATTCGTCAAATGGCTACCCAGGGCAGCCATGACGGCTTCGGAAACAAAGTTCTCGGATGCGATCAACTCAAGATGATCCCGCTGGCGGCCAAGCTCCAAAGCCATGGCGTCCGCAATTTCGGGATCCGTTGCGCGAATGAGGTTGAACTGTATCATGGACATTTTCTCCTTTTCATTCGTCTGCCTGCAGTGCGTCATTGCCGTATTCAGGCAGTATTGCGTTTGTACCGTGGCAATTTGTGCCGCGCTTGCTACCCATTATACCCAACGTATTGGATACGCGCAACCAATTCGCGTATAAAAACACGAAAAAGCGCGCAATTGTTCTGAAATTGCGCGCTTTACATAAGGCCTTTTCTTAGGGGCTAGCCGATGTCCTTCAGGCGGTTTTGAAGCTTCTCCAGCATCTCCTGGGCGGTTTGAAGCTTGCCCTGCTCTTCCTCAATGATACGCTGCGGCGCTTTTGCTACAAAGCCCGGGTTGTTGAGCTTTCCGGCAGCTCGGTCAATTTCTCCTTGCATGCGGGAAATTTCTTTGGCAACGCGCTCGCGTTCCTTTTCAATATCCACAAGTTCCGCAAGCGGGATAAACGCTTCCACGGCGGAGCACACCACGGAAACGGCGTTCGCTGGGATGCCTTCCTTGCTCTGCTGAACTGTGACATGTTCGATGCCTGCAAGGCGGTTCATGTATACGCCTGCGTTTTCAAACACGGGAACCAGCTCAGTCTTTGAAATAAGTACCGCGCTGATGCGCTTTGCGGGCGGCACATTCATTTCCGCGCGGATGTTACGGATGGAACGGATCAGCTCCATGACGGCTTCCATATCCTGCGCGTC
Source organism: Bacillota bacterium (assembly GCA_023435025.1). Taxonomy (GTDB): domain Bacteria; phylum Bacillota; class Clostridia; order Christensenellales; family CAG-138; genus JAEYLA01. Next base: position 36,955 of record JAEYSE010000049.1, on the reverse strand, counting down.
TTTTGGGAAAGAAAGCGCCTCCTCCACTTTGGGCCAGTCAGAAAGCATCACGGTTTGGTCAGCAGTGGGCAGGTGCGTATACAACTCCTCCGTAATAAACGGCATGAAGGGATGTAAAAGCTTCATCGAGTCACCAAGCACCCGCAGTAACACAGCGCGCACATGGCTCTTTGCCGCCAGGTCTTCGCCATAGAGGCGTATTTTTGCAATCTCTATGTACCAATCACAGAACTCCGTCCAGATAAAGTCGTAGACCTTCTGCGCGGCAAGGCCAAGCTCAAACGCGTCAAGATTGGTTGTGACCTCGCCCACCACTTCGTTGAGGCGGTTTAGTATCCATTTATCGGAGGAGTCGAGCAATTTGGGGTTGATTTCCCCCGCCGGTTCGTCGCCAAGGTTCATCAGCACAAAGCGCGCCGCGTTATATACCTTGTTACAGAAGTTGCGCGCGGCCTCCACCTTTTCCCAGTAAAAACGCATGTCGTTGCCTGCGGAGTTACCGGTGAGTAAGCTGAAGCGCAGTGAGTCCGCACCGTACTTTTCAATGACCTCCAAGGGGTCAATGCCGTTGCCCAGGGATTTTGACATCTTCCTCCCCTGGCTGTCCCGCACGATGCCGTGGATGTATACCGTATCAAACGGCTTTTCGTTCATCACGTGCAGACCAAACACGATCATGCGGGCGACCCAGAAGAATATGATGTCGTACCCCGTCACAAGCGTGGAGGTCGGGTAAAAGTATTTCAATTCTTCCGTCTCTTCCGGGTAACCCAGCGTGGAAAACGGCCACATGCCGCTGCTGAACCAGGTATCCAGCACATCCTCGTCCTGGCGGAACGCCTTATGCCCGCACTTGGGGCAGGCGGAGGGAGCAGTTTCCTGCACCACCGTCTCGCCACAGGCATCGCAGTAGTACGCTGGAATGCGGTGGCCCCACCACAGCTGGCGGGAAATGCACCAATCGCGGATGTTGTCCATCCAGTTGAAGTATGTCTTGTCGAACCGCTCCGGCACGAATTTGATTGACCCCGAGCGCACGGCCTCGATTGCGGGGGCGGCGAGAGGCTTCATATCCACAAACCACTGCTTGCTCACAAGCGGCTCCACGGTGTGGTGGCAGCGGTAGCATGTACCGACATTGTGGGCATAAGGCTCCACCTTCACCAACGCGCCCGCGGCCTCCAGATCCGCCACGAACTTTTTGCGGCACTCCAAAAGCGTCAGGCCTTCGTAGGCGCCGCCAAGCTCGTTGATGTGCCCATCGTCCGTAAACACGCGCAGGGTGGGAAGCTTGCAGCGCACGCCGACTTCAAAGTCGTTCGGATCGTGCGCCGGCGTGATCTTCACGGCACCGGTTCCAAATTCCTTTTCCACGTATGCGTCGGCCACGATGGGAATTTCGCGCCCTAATACAGGGATGACAACGTTTTTGCCCACGATCGCGGCATAGCGCTCATCCTCCGGATGCACGGCGATTGCGGTATCCCCCAATATGGTTTCCGGGCGGGTAGTGGCCACGGTAATAGAATAGCTCTTGTCCGGCGCGTCATACCGCACCTGCCAGAGGAAGCTGTTCTGCTCCTCATATTCCACTTCCGCGTCTGAAAGCGCGGTCTTGCAATCCGGGCACCAGTTGATGATGCGGTCTCCCCGATAAATGAGCCCTTTGTTGTAGAGGTCAACGAACACCTTGGTGACGGCCTTGTTGCAGCCTTCGTCCATAGTAAAGCGCTCGCGTTCCCAATCGCAGGAGGAGCCCAGCTTTTTCAACTGGTTAACGATACGCCCACCGTATTCGCGCCGCCACGCCCAGGCGCGCTCCAGAAAGGCTTCGCGTCCGATGTCTTTTTTCGTGAGGCCTTCCTTTGCCATCTGCTCTACGATTTTTACCTCCGTCGCGATGGAGGCGTGGTCCGTCCCCGGCAGCCACAGCGTTTCAAAGCCGCTCATGCGCTTGTAGCGCGTGAGTACGTCCTGATAGGTTTCGTCCAGCGCGTGGCCCATGTGGAGCTGCCCCGTGATATTCGGCGGCGGTATCACGATGGTGTAGGGCGGTTTTCCGGTATTGGGTTCGGCATGGAAATACCCGTTCTTTTCCCAAATCTCATACCAGCGGTTTTCCACTGCGCTGTGGTCATAGGTCTTGTTCATTTCCATTTGCTTTTCTCCTTTGGGTCAAGTTCTTTTGGCAACAAAAAAGGCGTTCTCATCCTCAAAGGACGAAGAACACCCGCGGTACCACCTTTGTTGAGCATCTTTAATCAAGACGCTCCACTCTCATGCCATAACGCTGTGCACGCGCTGGGACTACTAAGTTTCACCCCAAATGCTCCAAAGCGACCTTCCGTTTTTCCCTGTGCCAGCGGCCCTTTCAGCCGGTGAAGCCGCCTCTCTGCTGCCGGGATAACGTACTCCTCTTTTTCATTGCAATTATGCAATTGCGTAAAGTATAGCGCGTAAAGCGGCGCGTTGTCAACCATAGGATGCCCAATACAGACCCGTCTACTTTTCTATCCGGTTGCGCCCTGTTTCCTTTGCGCGGTAGAGGTTTTCATCCGCGCGGGCGATCAGCCTTTCCACCGTATCCGTATCGCAATGGAATATGGCGACGCCGCCGCTGGTTGTAATTTTTACCGTCGGTTCTTCCTCAAACCATGTCAACTCCTCCGTCGTCTTTCGAATCCGCTCCGCAATAAGGTATGCTTCCTCCAAAGGCGTATACGGCAGAATCACCAAAAACTCTTCACCGCCATAGCGCCCCACCACATCGGTATGCCGGACGTTATCGGTAAGGCACTTTGCGAGCTTAATAAGCACCTCGTTTCCCTTCAAATGGCCATAGTGATCGTTGATACGCTTAAAATAATCGATGTCAAACAGGGCGATGGAAAGCGGGTATTGGTACCGCGACGCTTCATGCGCTTTATTCAAAAGAAAGTCTATGATATAGCGGTGGTTGTAAAGCCCCGTTAGATCGTCCGTTATGGAAAGCTTTCTTAAATCCTCCGTCCGCTGTTGAACAGCTTCCTCCAAATGTGCGTTTAGATAGCTTAACTCCCTGTTCTTCTGCACAAGCGTCTCACATGTGGATTGTATGGTTGCAGACATGGCGTTAAAGGAGGATGCCAGTTCCCCAAGCTCGTCCTTTCGTTGAATGTCAATCTGCCTGCCCCATGTTCCGCTGCAGATGTCCTGTACACTGGCGTTTAGCATCCGGATGGGACGCAGTATGACGCGGGCAATGCCCGCTCCCGCAATCAGGGACAGCGTAAGCGCAAGTATAAGCATCATAACAAGACTTTGGTATAACGCGTCCTCATCAGTAATCAGGTCCTTTTCCGGCATCACAATAAGCAATGTCCAGCCAATATTTGCGCTGTCTTTATAGGTGTAACGGCTGAGGCTGAGATACCGGTTTTCTCCTCCGATACGGTATTTGCCCAAACTGGAGGAAAAGCCGGGATATACCGCTGAGTTTTCTGTAAGGATATCCCAACTTTCTTTGAGGATACCTGTTGCACCGGCTGCCTGGACCCGTTGCAGCGTATCCGAAAACAACGGAAGCGATGCATCCGAAGAAGCGATCACAAGCCCGCTTTCTTCCAGCAAATAAATATCGGAGCGTGGCGTTACCGCCACACGTCCCAAGAAATCGGAAAGCCTGTTTAAGAGGATGTCCGCGCCAAACACGCCGATAACGCTGCCCGATTCGTCTATGAGCGGCGCGGAAGCCGTAATGCCAAGCGTGGGCTCACTGACGCCGCCATATACCTCGGACCAATGAATTCCTTTGCTTTGTTTGGCTTCTGCGTACCAGGAACGGCTTCTGGGATCAAACGCCTCAACATTCTCTCTAAATGAAAGAACATTTCCTTCTTCGTCCGTGTCGTTTATAACGAACGTTCCGGCCTTCATCTGAGGCGTATAGGAGATTGTATATCCGTTGCCTGCAGAGCCTGATGATACGATGCCGCCTTGAGCGTTTGCATAATAGACATAATCCGCCTGCCCGTTTGCGATCACTTGCCGGAGGAAGACCTTCCCTAGCTTGTCCGGCTCGGAGATGGGCAGCTGGCCGTTTCGAGCCAATTCAATATTGAGCACATTGATGGATTCCGTGCCCTGCAGGTAATGGGTCAGTTGCTCACTGATAATCTGAAGCACACGCTGCGTAATTCCTTCCGCACGGGCTTGACTGACCTGCCCGATAAACCCCGAAAGCTGGGCATAGACCGTTACCGTCACAAAGAGCAGTATGAACACAAAGGCAAATAATATGAGCCATTTCATGCTTACCCTGTCGAGGATAGTACGGATGCTGTTTTTCATATGCTCACCCCATTTCGGGACGGAATCGGATTTATATAGTGTATATACCCGGCAGGATTCTTCTCCTACCGGGGATAACAATTTTTTTTGAAATTTTGTTAGAAAAAAGAAATAGGCATCTAGCCGCAGAAGAGCGCCCGTTTATCTTCTATAAAAGTTGGCAGCTTATTGATGTAAGTCGCAATATCCTTGGGTGCGGGCAGCCGCTCTACCCTTAAATCCCGCCCCAGGTACACGCGTTTTGTCATGGACCCCGCGCCATGCGCCATGATACTTACGGCCTCCTCCATCATATCCACGTTGTAGACACACTCCCTGCCGGGAATGGCGTAGCCCACGTTTTCGAGATTGCCGCGCATATATTTCTGGCGGTACATATAATAAGGCTGCATACCCATCGCTTGTGCGTATTCCATACCAAGCTCCACCATGCGCTCGGCCTCTGTGGGCTCGGGCAGCGGATAAGCTTCCATTTGCTCCTTCAGGCGCGAAGAACGCTTGACCGCCAGTGTATGTACCGTAAGATTGTCCGGTTTGAGCACTTCGATTTGTTTGAGCGTATCCTCAAATTCCGAAACGCCCTCCCCGGGCAGGCCCGCAATGACGTCCATATTGATGCTGGAAAAGCCGATCTCCCGCGCCAGATGATAAGTGGCGCCGAGTTCTTCCGGCGTATGCTCCCGCCCTATTCTTTTGAGCGTTTCGGATTGCATGGTCTGCGGGTTTAATGAAATGCGGCCTGCTCCTGCCATATGCAGGCTGCGGAGCTTTTCTTTGTTCAAAGAATCCGGACGGCCCGCTTCCACCGTAAGTTCCGAGCCAAAGCCGCTGTAACAAGCTCCTACATGCTCAAGCAGTCTTGTCAGCTGATCGGCCGAGAGTACGGTGGGCGTGCCGCCGCCGATATAGGTACTGCGCACGGCGAACTCTGCACCTCGCACAATGGCTGCGCTTAGGGAAATTTCATGGAGCAGCGTATCGAAGTATGCGTCCGGCACGCCCTTATCCCCCGATACCACAGAAGGAAACGAACAGTACAGGCAACGCGTCCTGCAATATGGGATTCCGATATACAGGCTAATGGAGTCGGACCTTACACTATCCAACATTGGCCGCTGCACATCCACAATTTTAGAGGCAAGCGCGGTCTTTTGCGGCTTCACGTCGAATTCTTCAGCGAACATGCGCAGCGCTTCATTCACACCTAAATCTTCGATCAGCTCGCGCAGCAGCTTGGTGGGACGTATGCCTGTAAGGGAGCCCCACGGTAACAGGATATCTGGTTGTAATTGATGCAGCACACGGAAAAGCGCGATTTTCATAGCGCGTTTTTCCTGCCGTTTTATTATAAGCGGCGCATCGTCCGGCCTTGCTTTTACCGGAATGCGTGCTTCATAAACAGCGCCGCCCTTTCCGCCCTGCGCGTACGCCCGGTAACCATCCTCTGGAGTAAGGACGACGGACAAAGTGCATTCCTTCGAAATCTCTCGGAAAGGCGCGAATTCAATTTCCGCCATACCTAAATATGCACGGACGATTTCGCACAGATCATTCCAGTATTCTTCCTTGTTGGTGTAAAGCGTTACCACCCGTACCCCCTGTAATGACGGATAAACGTATTGCGCTCGCGCTCCATCTCCATTGTAGTTGGGCGGTTATGTCCGGGGTAGAGCGTATAGTCACCTTCTAGAGTGAACAGCTTGTTTACGATGGAGCGGTACAGGTCCCTTTCGTCCGAACCGGGAAAATCCGCCCTCCCGGCACCAAGCCGGAATATAGTGTCGCCAGTAAACAGGACGCGGCTTTCTTGTTCCAAATAACAGACGCCGCCCCGCGTATGGCCGGGCGTATGGAGCACATGGATCTTTGTTCCCGCAACTTCTATGACGTCCCCATCCTCAAGCAGAAGATCGGGCCGGACAGGTGCGGTTTGAAAGCCCATCATTGCGCCCAGGCTTTCAAAATCGCTTGTCAGCATCCCTGAGTCTTCCCGATGGATACACACAAGCGCGCCCGTTTTTTCCTTGATGGCAGCGACGCCGCCGATATGATCAAAATGTCCGTGGGTCAAAAGAATATGCGTACACTGAAGGCGCTGTTCCGTGATATACTCAAATACTGGCGCTTCTTCCGCAGAGTCAATCAGGACGCAGGAGCCGCTCTCCTCCCACAGCACATAGCAGTTAACGTCCAACGGCCCACAAACAATGGTCTCAATATGCATCAAAACAACCTCTTGCTTTCAAGCAGTATGGTAACGGGTCCGTCGTTGAGTAAGGAAACCTCCATCATCGCCTGAAACTCCCCCGTTTCCACAGGAACCGTTTCTTTAAGGAGCCGAACGGCGTTCTCATACAGTGGTAGCGCATGTTCCGGGCGTGCAGCCTTACTGAAGCTGGGCCTCCGGCCGTTTCTCGCATCGCCGTAGAGCGTAAACTGGGAAACAAGCAGCACGCTCCCGCCCTCGTCCAGAACGGAACGGTTCATTTTGCCCTGCTCGTCCTCAAATATGCGAAGGTTTGCAATTTTATCGCAGATGTATTTGACGTCCTCTAACGTATCCGTTTCTTCAATTCCTAAAAATACGAGCAGCCCTTTTTCAATGCTGCCCGTCACGTTCCCTTCAACTGTCACGCTTGCGCGTTTGACGCGCTGTACAACCGCACGCATGGTTCCTCCTGAGTTCGCTTCAATTACCGGAACGGTATACTTCCGTAACCGCCTTGATCTTACGCAAATTCTTTATAATGTTGTTAAGCTGCGAGGTATTGGTAATGTCAAAGGACATCTGCACATACACCATACCGTTTTTATCCGTTTTCGCATTGATTGTCTTGATGTTGACGTTCATGCTCAAAAGCACCTGCGAAACGTCCATCAATATGCCCGGCCTGTCGCCGGCGGTGAGATTGATGTTGGCCGTATAGCTGGACTTTTCATCAACCGCCCATTCCACGGGAATAATCCGGCCTTCCTCCTCCACCAGATCCCTTGCATTGGGGCAATCCTTGCGGTGTATGGAAACGCCGCGTCCGCGCGTGATGTAGCCGATGATATCATCCCCCGGGACAGGACTGCAGCAGTGTGCGAAACGCACCATCATGTTGGGTTCCCCATGCACGATTACGCCGTGCATGCTGGTGGATTTGCGCTCCATCGGCCTCTGCTGGAGGCCGCCGCCTTCCTCTATGGCGCGCATGCGCTGAAGCATTTCCTCTTCCTGCGCCTGTTTGCGCTGCTTTTCCATCAGGCGGTGAAGCACCTGGCCCGTGGATATCCCGCCGTAACCTATTGCGTTGTAGACGTCATCCATGCTGCTCATATTGAGCTTTTTCAGAAGGTCCGCGTAAAACTCGGGTTTGGTGAGCTGGGAAAGCTGCTGCCCGTGGCGTTTGGCAGCGCCTTCTAACATTTCACGGCCCTTTTGCACATTCTCTTCCCGGTTGGCTTTTTTAAACCACTGCCGGATCTTGGATTTGGCCTGCTGGGTCTTGACGATATGCAGCCAGTCGCGGCTGGGACCTGGCTGGTTAGCGGAGGTGACAATCTCCACCACATCGTTGGTCTTGAGTTTGTAGTCAAGGCGCACCATGCTGCCATTCACCTTTGCGTGCTGACAACGGTGGCCGACGTTGGTGTGTATGCGGTATGCAAAATCAAGCGGCGTGGACCCTGTGGGAAGATCGAGTATTTCTCCGCGTGGCGTCAATACGAACACGTACTCGCTGAAGAAATCCTTCATGACGCCGTCCACAAAATCCCGCGTGCTGTCGGCATAGTTTTCAAGCTCCAGCGCCTGCCGGAGCCAAGCCATTTTACCATCGAGGTCGTCCTGGGCGCCGCGGCCCTCCTTATACATCCAGTGCGCGGCAATGCCGTATTCCGCCGTGCGGTGCATCTCGGATGTACGAATCTGTACCTCGAACGGCAGGCCGTGATCCCCAAACAGCGTGGTGTGCAGCGAGCGGTACATGTTGGTCTTGGGCATTGCGATATAGTCTTTAAACCGCCCCGGCATCGGCTTCCATACGGAATGGATGACCCCCAAGGTTGCATAACAGTCGTTCACCGTCTCCACAATGATGCGGATGGCAATCAGATCGTAAATCTCATCAAGCGGCCTATTCTGCTTGGTCATCTTGCGGTAGATGCTGTAAATGTGCTTTGGCCTGCCGTTGATTTCGGCATGTATGTTCGCCCCGTCAAGATGGCTCTTTATGATGTCTATGGCGCTTTTCAAAAGCTCCATGCGCTCAGTCTGGCGTGGTTCAATGGCCGCGCGCAGCTGCTCGTACTCTTCCGGCATCAGGTGCATGAAGGACAGGTCCTCAAGCTCCCCCTTGATCGCGCCCATACCAAAGCGGTGCGCAAGCGGGGCATAAACCTCCAGCGTTTCCTTGGCCTTTCTGGCCCGCTTTCCGGTATCGCAGTACTCGAGCGTGCGCATATTGTGCAGGCGGTCAGCAAGCTTGATGATGACCACACGAACGTTATTGGCCATGGCGAGAAACAGCTTTCTTAAGTTCTCCGCCTGCTGCTCCTGCTTTGTAATAAAATCCTGCTCGCCGGACTTGGTCAGTTTGGTTACACCATCCACCATGGTGGCGATTTCGTCTCCAAACAAGGCGGAAACCTTCTCTACCGTTACGTCCTTGCCGTCCTCTACTACATCGTGCAGTAATCCCGCGATGACGGTGGCGGAATCCATGCCCATTTCATAGAGCATGATGGCCACGGCTTCGGGGTGCATATAGTACAGTTCTCCAGATTCCCGGCGCTGATCCTTATGAACGCCTTTTGCAAAGTCGATCGCTTTTTGCAATAAGTTCAGCTGCTCCGGCGTAAACGTCTTTTTACAGATGTCGTAAAGCCGGTCCACATGCGGCTGCATATATTCTTTTCGAACACAGTATGCTACCATCTGTTGTTCCAATATGTCCCCCTCCTTTCCGTCAAAGCTACATAATAACGTTATTTGATACAAAGCACAAATCAACGGCGTAGCCGTTGATTTATCTTTTCTGGCGAAAAAGTTAAAACTCCATTACGGCGCAAACATCGTAATTCTTAAGCAGTTCACGTCCGTTTAAATCTGTAAGCTCAATGGCAAAGCGCGCTCCCACGACTTCCCCGCCCGCCTGTTCAGTAAGACGGATGGTAGCCAGCGCGGTACCACCTGTGGCTAATAGATCGTCCACAATCACGATTTTCTGCCCCGGCTTTATGGCGTCCTCATGCACCTCAAGCACGTCCGTGCCGTATTCCAGGCCATAGGAATAACGGTTGGTCTTGGCGGGTAATTTGCCCGGCTTGCGCGCCACAATAAAGCCTGCACCCATAGCGTAGGCGACTGCGGAGCCTATTACAAAGCCGCGCGCTTCGGGGCCAATCACAAGATCGACCTCTTTGCCCTCAAGTGATTTTACAATCGTGTCCACCAGTTCGCGGTACGCATCCTTGTCCTTGAGGAGTGTCGTGATATCCCGAAACAGGATACCTTCCTTGGGGAAATCGGGAATATTGCGGATATACGATTTTAAATCCATATTTTCCTCCTCAATTGCCTGTAGGTCAGCTGATATTTGCCGCGGAATACAGGCTGCTTTCAAACAGGCTGCGCGGCGCTGCCCCGGCGGATGCGGATACGGTATCGTCGCTAAAGTTCCATTGGAAAAATCCAAGCTCTATAAACACCAATAACGCCATCAAGGCGGTTTCCCGGCCCTGTGCGGGAAGAGCAACAAGCTCCATTCGGGGTGCGGGGCCAAGCTTTAGCCGGGAAAGGAATACCTGGTATAGGTAGCCCATTTCCGTCCGGGATAGCGAGATCGGCGCAAGCAGCGTATCGCTTCCTGAGTCCAGCGGAACATACGCGCTGCCCGGAAATTTGAGCGCCGGAACGTATTGCGCATGGCCATCATACACGAAAACGCGCGAATGCACGAATGCTTCTCCGTTGAAATGCGGGGCCAGCAGTATGGCGTTGCCGGTACCCTGCTCTTTCGGGAGATTATGGAAATATACATCCACAATGTCCCTTAATCCGTTCGCCTCAAAAATGCCGTTTAAGCGCTGCGCGCCCGCAGGTGTAAGGCAGAGAATAAGCGTGCCATCAAGTTCACCTAGAAGGGACTCAACTATAGCAGCGTCCATATCCGTAACGGGTATTGTATCAGCGCCACAAATATCATTATATAAAAAATTTCGAAAAAAAGCATCATAAAATTTCAATGCGCCGTTGGAAGCCAACCACGGGTTTTCAAGCGGCGAAACGGGCTTGATGGCGCGCAACATCAGCTGCAGGCGCGCTCTTTGCTGCCACACGTTGGCTTCCGGGATATACAGAATGTTGAAGCGGCCTCCGCCCATATACGCGTTGCCGTCCTTGCCTCTTCCAAACGCCACAAGCCGGATAACGCGCCCGTCCTGTTCGGCGTTGGCGCGCAGATGCGCTCCATCCCTGCCCATGGTCTCCACATCCATGAGGCCGACGTCCCGCGCAAGGAACACAGGTTGGGGATTGCCTTCCCCATAGGGCGCAAGCTGTAAAAGCTCCTTTGCTGTTTGCAGCGTGAGTTCTGTTAGATTGAGGGCGCATTCATACCTTACAGCCGGAACAAACACCGAGGCCGGGTAAGCTTTACGCAGATACGTCTCAAACGCCGCCGAGAATTCGGGGAATTTGTTGAGTTCCATTGTAAGCCCTGCAGCCTGGGCGTGCCCGCCAAACCGAAGGAACATCCCGGAAAATGCGCTTAAGCTTTCATAGAGATGCACGCCGGGTATGCTACGGCAGGACCCCGTGAGCAAGCCATCTTCCAAATGGAACAATAGCACCGGTCTATTATATTCCTCTACGAGCTTGGACGCCACAATACCTATGACGCCTGGGCTCCAATTTGGAGAATGCAGCAGTATCGCGTGCATGGCCGCAATATTTTTGCCCTGCAACATACGCCGCGCTTCTAATAATATGCTTTTTTCCTCGTCCTGCCTGCGCTCGTTCTCTTCGTTTAGCAAAAGCGCAAGCTGCCGCGCCGCTTCATCATCACTTGCCATCAGAAGCAGAAGCGCGCGTTCCGCGTCCCCCATCCTGCCCGCTGCGTTGATGCGGGGTGCAAGCCGGAACGCCAGGATTTCGCTTGTAACCTCCTGCCCCGCGCTGCCCGATACCGCAAGCAGCGCGTTTAAGCCAACATGACGGGGTACAAGCGGCATTCCCATGCTGACGATAGCGCGGTTTTCGCCGCGCAGCGGCACAATATCCGCCACCGTCGCTAAAGCCGCAAGTGGCAGGTACAAGTTTAGCTGCTCCTTAGTCGCGCCCAGAGCGTGTATGAGCTTAAACGCCACCCCGGCCCCGCAAAGATCGGCATTGGGGTATGCACTGCCATCCTTGTGCGGGTTGATAACAGCCGCGCATACGGGCAGTTCTTCCGGGCATTGGTGGTGGTCCGTAACGATGACGTCCATGCCCAGTTCATGGCACAGAGCGACTTCGTCTTTTGCTGCGATCCCGTTGTCGACCGTAACGATCAGGCGAGCACCCTCAGAGGCGATGGATTTTAGCGCCTCCGCGTTCATGCCGTAGCCCTCGGTATGGCGGGAAGGAAGATAATGTGATACATCGGCGCCCAGCGCGCGCAGATAAGAAACAAGCATGGCGGTGGCGCAAACGCCGTCGGCGTCGTAATCCCCGTATACGCAGATGCGCTCGTTTTGCACAACTGCCGTTTGGATGCGAGAGACTGCGGCTTGCATATCGTCCAAAAGGAACGGATCGTTTAGCTGCTCCGGGCCGGGGTGAAGAAACGCGGAGATTTCCTCGTGCCCGCAAATGCCTCGGTTTATGAGCAGGCACGCCAAAAGATCAGAAATTCCATTTTCCTTCGCAATGCGCTTTGTAAGCGCAGTATCTTCCTGCAAAAACGGTTCAAAACGCTGCATGAAATCCTCTTAGAAATAAGGCGGGCTTTTCGCCCGCCTCAGTGATCATTTTTTCTTTAAGTTTTTTGGGGTCTTTTTCTTGTGCGCGACGGGCTTGCGCTCAGCATTTTCCTCTAAAGCGACCCACAATGGTGCCGCAAGGAATATGGTGGAGGCCGTGCATACAACAAGGCCGATGATGCCTGTCAAAGCAAATTCGCGCATTGCAGCGCCGCCCAATATGGCGAGCGCGATCAGCACGATGGTAAGCGCTCCAAACAGCGTCAACAGGCCGGGGATGCTTCCATGGATACCGGCGTTCGTTAGCGCCCTACGGTGCTTGTCCGCCTGGGGATCATCCTGGTAACTTTCCTTCAGGCGTTCAAACAGCAGGCAAACGCCCGCTACCGAGCAGACAGCGGTCAGCAGCGCCGCGCTGATAAACGGCGCATTGACCGTAATGGGTGTCGCTTCGGCGACGCCAAGAAGGAGCGCAAGGGAATACAACGGCATAAGCCCAGCGGATATGGCTGCGCGCAGGCCGTACCTGATCCATGCGTACAAGAACCCGATGGCACAGGCCGAAATTGCCGGCACAAAAAGGCCAATAAACAGCTGATCCGCATGCGTGGCCGCGATGGGCTCCACAGAAATGATTTTCGCGCCCGGATAGATCGCCGCGACGCTCAGTTCAACAGAGCTTTTCAGCGCTTCTATGTCTCCGGAATACTGAAGGCGGATTTCCGCAAGCGTACTCCTGTCCCCCGACGTTTGCACGCGCGCGTTGGATGCGCCTTTCTGGCTAAATGCACTTTCGATCGCACGTTCGTCAAATTCGCTTTGCACGTTTATGGTAAGAAGCGTTCCTCCCGCATAATCGACTCCCGTCTTGAGCGCGCCAAATGCTGCCAGAAGAATGGCGGCTACGGCGATTGCCGACACGGCGACAATATGCCAACGTTTCAGACTTTTCACGAAATCCATTCCATATCCCTCCTTACTGGGCAACCCTGCCGGTAACCGCCCGGCGGGATACATAGAGCTTTTTGTTCCCAACAGGGAAGCCCATCAACAAGCTGAACAGGCCACGCGTGACCAGCGTGTGCAAGAAGCTATATACCACGCCCACCGCAAATACGCCTGCGAAGTTCTGAACGGGATTATTGCCCGCAACGAGCAGCGTAAGCGCCAGCAATAATGTGGCAACATGCATGTGAAGAATGGGCTTGGTCGCTTCGGGAAGGGCGGATTTAGCCGCCGTACGCACCGTTTTCCCCAGCAGAATGTCCTTCCTCAGACGCGCAAACAGCAGGTTGTCCGAGATTGCCGCGAACACAAGAGAGATCAGGACGCCCACAGCGCCCGGGAGGTTGAGCCGAATGCCGGGGATCGTGGCAAGGCTCATTAAGTATACAAGCACAAATATCAGCAGCGAAAGGTCCGCAACCAAACCGGCCAGGCGGTACCGCAACAAGAACAGCACGAACGCAAGCGCGAATACCGCGCCAAACACAGTCGTAATGGTTTGCCCGGCGGAGGAACCAAGCGCCGCACCAATTTCGCTAACTTTTATAAGCGTAATGTTCACGGGCAGCACCCCGCTGTTGATCTGATTCACAAGAAGGGTGGCACCCTGTGCTGTCAAAGACCTATTATCATAGTATACTTCGCTGCCAGTGATAGAAGGATCCACAGGCTGCGCAATCACCTGGCCATTGAGTTCCACGCTGAACTGCTTGCCAACGTTTCGTTCGGCCGCTTCTTTGAGCGCAGCTACCGCTTCGGGCTTGAGCGAGAAGCCCACCGAATAGGTGCCTCCCTGCGTATAGGTATAGGTCGATTGTTGGTTGACCTTGACGAACACGCGTTTGACACCGGAGTTGTCGAATATGATGTTGCCCTCCGGGTCCTTATATTCGAGCTTGGCCTGCTCGGAAATATACTGCGAAAGATAGGATACGTTTTCCTGTTCGTTCTTATTGTTGATGGAAATATCCGCCCGGACGGCGTTTTCCCCTACATGCATTACGGAAGAGTCCGCATAGCCCGCCCCTTCCAGGCGCGCGCGCGTAATATCCGCCACAACGTCCATATCGGCAGCCGTGGCTGTTTCTCCTTCTTTTACCTCAAAGAGAAGGGACATACCGCCATTAAGATCCAGCCCCTTAGGGACCTGCTCAACAAACGGCCGCACCTCGTAGATGTCCCATGCGATGCCGAAAAACCCGATATACCCGATTGCCAAAGTAAGCAAAACGATGATAATGAGAGAAACAATCTTGCGTACACTCACTACGCATTCCTCCTTTTTCCCATGCGGAAACGCATGCATTGGAACTGCCTGTCCGCCCATTATAAACGATTTTTCCGTATGGGGCCGGCAACGTACCTATTATGTCACAACGTATGCGCTGTTTCAAGAGCGTCTAAAAACGCCGAGCGTCAGGTTGCCGGAACAACGCGCGTATAGTGTTCCAAATAGGTTGTGATGCTCCAGTTGTCCGTATCCGGTATCTTTCCAGGGATCAGCCTGGGCCGGTTTTTCGGGCGCTTCGGGCGAACCAAATTTTCTTTGATAAACGCGGTTTCGATATCCTCTTTTGATCCCCTGCGGATTTCGACCTCCGTACCCGGCGCAATGTGGTAATATATCCAGCGCGCGTCCGGCACCAACAAGCGCACGCAGCCGTGCGAGGCGCGTTGCCCCAGCTTGCTGTAGGAGGACGTATAATATTTCGCATCCTTCTTGGTATAGAGCAGGGAATGGAAATAAATTCTTTTCGTAATTTGAGTCCAATACTGGCCGTAGACGCCGTCATTTACAAACAGGCCGAACCGCACCTTATGGCCGCCGGAGGAAAACGTTCCCCTGGGTGTAGGCGTTTTTTGCGCGCCCGTAGAGCAGACCATAAAGCGCACGGGCACGGTGTACGAGCCTTTTTTATCGCGCCCATACACCAGTACCACCTGATGGTAGACGTCTATTACGATGCGGAATGTGCCGGGGGCAGGATACGCCTTGGGTGATTCGTACACGCCGTTATCCCCCACCAGCTCTTCAAACGTCATTTGGGTCGTCGGCGCAAGGCGTTTGATATCCTCCGCCGTCAGGGAAAGTGACGGTTTGGGCGTTGGCGTGGATTTTGGCGCAACAGAAGGCGTCGGGAGAGCGCTTACCGAAGGCGCTGCGGGCGTCACTGGAACAAACAGCTTGCGCGCTTGCGACGCCGCCCCATGGGCGGGTCCGCCGCTATACGCCTTCCCGTTCACACAGACGAATAGAAGCAAACAAACAAGCAGCGTGGACAGTATCCGCCCGATCGTCTTCATAGGAACCTCCCGTATTACCGCTCCAAAGAGTTGATGCCTATGGCGCATTCGGTGCGCTTACGCTCAAGCGCGCAGGCGATCTCATCCGGAACGGAAATATTGCCCTGATATTTCCATGCGTTAGCCGCGCAGCCACCGCTGCAGAAATATTTTGCCCAGCACTGCATGCATGCGGGTTTCGTACGTACGTTGCAGGCCTGAAACGGCTTTTGTAAGCTTTCGTCAAAGGAGCAGTCCGAAACGTTTCCCATTTTAAACGCTTCTTCGCCCACAAACTGGTGGCAGGGATAAATGTCCCCGTCCGGCGTCACAGCAACGTATTCCGTACCCGCGCCGCAACCGGTAATGCGTTTTTTCAGGCACGGGCCGTTGTCCATATCCAGCATGAAGTGGAAGAAGTTAAACCAGTTCCCCTCCCTGCAGCTGTCCATCAGATATTTGGCGAGTTTATCGTACTCTTCCATGATACGGGGCAAATGCTCTTTTGTGATCGCATAAGGGCTTTCCTCTGCAAGCACGACGGGCTCTATGGAAATCTGCCGGAAGCCTTCTTCGTAGAGCGCCTTCACGTCCTCTAAAAAATCCAGGTTCAGGTTGGTAAACGTGCCGCGTACGTAATGTTCTTTTTCCCCGCGTGCCGCAACGAGCGCTTTGAGCCTGGGGAGTATTGCGTCATAGGAACCCTTGCCGTTTACGGTGGGCCTTAAAGCGTCGTGAATTTCACGGCGGCCGTCCAGACTCAACACGACATTATGCATCTCACGGTTAAGATATTCTATTTTATCCTCGGTAAGAGCCAGGCCGTTGGTGGTCATGGTAAAGCGAATCACCTTGCCGTGCTTTTTTTCAAGCTCCCTGCCGTAGGCGACGGTCTCTTTTACAACATCGAAATTCATCAGCGGTTCACCGCCAAAAAGATCGACTTCCAGATGCTTTCTGTTTCCGGAGCGCGCAATTAAAAAATCCAGCGCAGCCTTTGCGGTGGAAAATGGCATCAGCATGCGCGCGCCGTGGAATTCTCCGGTGGAGGCAAAGCAGTACTTGCACCTGAGGTTGCAGTCATGCGCAATATGCAGGCACATGGCCTTGATGACCTGTGTCGTCTCCTGTGTGGGCGGCGGCTGCTGCTCAGATGAATCGAACATGCCCGCACTGCGAAGCTCTGAAAACTCCGCTAAAATCTCTTTCACTTCTTCTGCGGGAACATCAACCAAAGCGACATCATTGCCTTGCTCAAGCGCTGCCGCAACCAAGTAAGCTGCGCGGTCTACCATGTGCACCGCACCGCTCTCAACGTCCAATATGAAATACTGCTCCGCATTATCCCGCGGGTCTGTAAATGAAAACGTGTGAATCAAAAACGGTACTCCTCTTCCTGAAACGGAATTAGGGCGGGCTTTAGGCCCGCCCTCTTTAAATTGCGAAATTTGCTTATTTCTTTTCCTTCTGACAGGACTGGTTGGCGACGGTGCAGCTGGTTTTGCAGGCGGATTGGCAACTGGCCTGGCACTCGCCGCAGCCGGTATGCGCACCTGCTTTGATGCAGGGCTGCTGGATGGTCTTAATATGCTTCATAAGGTCCCTCCGATTTTGTTTGTATCATTATAACACAATTGTGCAGAGCGTAATACTCATCCGCATTGAATTTATTCCTCTAAAGCGGATTAAACGAGTTAACGGATATTTGCAATCAAAGCAGTTTCGCGCGCAATCGCCATCTCTTCGTCAGTGGGGATCAGGTACACTTTGACGCGGCTGGTGGGTTTGGAGAGTTCGCCACCCTGGCCACGCGGGATGGTATTGTTGATTTCCTTATCGAGTTCCACACCCAGATATTCCATATCCGAGAGCACCCACTCGCGCACCGGGCGGTCGTTTTCGCCGACGCCCGCCGTGAATACGATGGCGTCAACGCCGTTCATCGCCGCGGCATACGCGCCGATGTACTTTTTGACCTTGTAGCAGAATACCTCAAGCGCCGCCTTTGCGCGCGCATGGCCGGCTTCTTCCGCATCCCACAGATCGCGGAAATCCGAAGAAACGCCCGAAAGACCCTGCATTCCGCTTTCTTTGTTCAGATAAGAATTGACCTTCGCGGCGTCCCAACCCTTTTGCTCCATCAGATAGAGCACGATGGCGGGGTCGATATCGCCGCAGCGGGTGCCCATGGGAACACCTTCGAGCGGCGTAAAGCCCATGGAGGTATCCACGCTCTTGCCGCCCTTTACGGCCGCGATGCTGGAACCGTTGCCAAGGTGGCAGGTGATAATTTTGGTTTCTTCAGCGGGCTTGCCCAGCATTTCAATGGCTTTCTGCGCAACGTATTTGTGGGAGGTACCGTGGAAGCCGTAGCGGCGGATCTTCATATCCTGGTAGGCTTCATAGGGCAGGCCGTAGAGGAATGCTTTTTCCGGCATGGTCTGGTGGAAAGCTGTATCGAACACGCCGACCATCGGGGTATCATTCATGAGCGCCTTGCAGGCGCGGATACCCATTAGGTTCGCCGGGTTGTGAAGGGGTGCAAGCTCGGTCAGCTCTTCAAGAACACTAAGCATTTCATCGGTAATTAACGCGGGCTTGGTGAATTTTTCACCGCCATGTACCAGCCGGTGGCCAACCGCCACAATCTCTTTGGTGCTTTTGAGCACGCCAGTCTTTTGATCGGTGAGCGCATCCATCACCATCTGCATGGCCTCGGTATGATCATGCATATCCTTCTTGATCACCTGGGGCTCGCCGCCTGTTGGCTTATAGGTGAGCTTGGACTCCGGCATACCGATCCGCTCGCAGATGCCCTTTGCGACTACGCTCTCATTGGCAACATTGATCAGTTGGTACTTCAGGGAACTGCTGCCTGCGTTGATAACCAGAATATTCATGTAATCCTCCTTATAGATCCTGCGCCTGAACAGCCGTGATAGCTACGACGCTTACAATATCATCCACGCTGCAACCGCGGGATAGATCGTTGATGGGGCGCGCAAAGCCCTGGCAGACGGGGCCGATGGCCTCTGCTCCCGCAAGGCGCTGCACCAGCTTGTAGCCAATGTTGCCCGCCTGCAGGTCCGGGAATACCAGCACGTTTGCTTTTCCTGCGACGGGGCTTCCGGGCGACTTTAATTGGCCAACTTTTTCCACCAGTGCGGCATCCGCCTGAAGCTCGCCGTCCACATTCAGCTCCGGGGCCAGCTCGCGCACCAGGCGCGTGGCTTCTGCAACCTTGTCCACCAGTTCATGTTTTGCGCTCCCCTTAGTGGAGAATGAGAGCATGGCAACGCGGGGCTCCATGGAGCAGAGCGACTTGCCGGTGGCAGCAGAAGATACGGCGATAGCCGCAAGCTGTTCCGCCGTGGGGTTGGGGTTGACTGCGCAATCCGCAAATATTAAAATACCGTTATCACCGTAGGATTTATCTGGAACTTCCATGATGAAGCAGCTGGAAACAACCGAAATGCCTTTTGCCATTTTGACGATCTGAAGTCCGGGACGAAGCGTATCCCCCGTGGTACATAAGGCTCCTGCTACCATGCCGTCCGCTTTCTGCTCTTTTACCATCATGGCCGCGAAGAACATGGGATCCCGCATGGTGCGCTCCGCCTGTTCGTGTGTTACGCCTTTGGCTTTGCGAAGCTCATAGAATTTCTCTATATAGGCCGGAAGGTCCGGCGAGGTTTCAGGGTCCAGAATATTTACTTTGTCAAGCGATACCTGAAGCTTGTCCGCAGCGGCGCGGATACTTGTTTCCTTTCCAAGCAGCGTGACTTCCGCGATTCCCTCCCGTACGATAATAGCGGATGCCTGTATGGTACGTTCTTCTGTTCCTTCAGGCAGCACGATGTGCTTTTTGACGCTCTTGGCCTTTGCCTTGATCCCTTCCATGAGTGACATAGTTTAGCTTTTGCTCCTTCCATAAGCCTAGCTTGATGTTCTGCTGCAAATAACAGCGAAAAAGGGCAACTCCGTTACGATCATGCCCTGCAAATTATATCATACAATTCGCTTGTTCGGAACAAAAATCCAATATTTTTTCAACCAAAAGCTTAGATTTGATATATGAAAACAATGGATGTGTTAATATATATAAAATAAATGAAAGGAATTATCCGTATGCGTGTAGCAGGCATAATAGCGGAATATAACCCTTTACACAACGGACATGTCTACCACATACAGCGCACGCGCGAGGCTACAAAGTGCGATTATATCATTGTGGCCATGAGCGGTGATTATGTGCAGCGCGGGGAGCCTGCAATTGCGGATAAGTATACACGTGCGCAATGGGCACTCCTCGCGGGCGCGGACCTGGTGCTTGAACTGCCCGCAGTTTGTGCGGTTTCAAGCGCAGAACGCTTCGCCGCGGGCGGCGTACGGGTGCTTGCGGGTACCGGGGTGCTGGACTATCTGTGTTTTGGCAGCGAAACGCCAGATACACACGAGCTAGTAAAAGCTGCGGAAGCGCTCCATAACGAACCTCCTGCGTTCCGGGAAGCGCTAAAAGAACAGCTTGCCTTGGGTAAGTCCTATCCGCGGGCGCGCTATGACGCTTTGGAAACCTGCGGCGCGCCCAAGGTGCTCTTAAAGGCGCTCTCCACGCCCAACAGCATATTGGGCATGGAATACGTCCGGTTTTTGCAACAGTATGCGCCGCAGGCGGAGCCAATAGCCATACACCGCGTGGGCGCGGGCTATAACGATACGGCGCTTTCCGGCGAGTTCTCCAGCGCGACAGCCATACGCGAGGCGCTCTGCAACTGTAACACAAGTGCGTACGAAGGCATGCCGATGTATGTGGGAGGATACTTCAAACTGGGCGACAATCGCTGCGTAACGCTTCCGGACGCGGATTCTCTCATACTCTATGCGCTGCGCATGATGAGCGCTGCGGACATGAAAACCCTCCCCGACGTGCAGGAGGGCTTTGAAAACGTACTGTACCGCGCCTCACGCGAGGCGAAATCCACCGCCGAACTCCTAACGCTTCTTAAAAGCAAACGCTATACGCTCGCACGCTGCAAGCGCATTTGCATTTGCGCCATGCTGGGCATTACAAACCGGCTTGCAAAAAGCGTGTTTGAGGAAGACGCGCTCTATCTAAGGGTGCTGGGCTTTCGACGGACCGCGCGCAGTCTGGTTTCCGCTATCGCCAATAAGCGCACGCTGCCGCTTATTATGCGGCGGGCGGATACCGTCTCACTGCCAGCGTCGGCACAGGCGGTATTGGAGGCCGATATCCGTGCACACGACGTATACGGGCTACTTGCAAAGCAGGAACTGTCGCAACGGGATTTTACCGTTCCCCCCATCGTCATATAATGTTACAAACGCTTTTTGGGTTTGAGCGGGATTTCGTTTTGCTTTAACAGTTCGAGTATGCGCGGCATAGCCTCTTCTGCCACACGCCGCCCTTCTTCTATTCCTTCCCGCGTATTTTTGTTGGAGAACCACTTCAATAAATCCAAGACTTGGGGGCATAGCATAATATCCGCCGCTTCCTGACGGGCTTGGGTGATCCGCCACATCATGATATCGAGCGAGCGGTCAAACAGCGCCCGTACGGTGGGCGTTTCGATCCGTTGCACCTCGCCCCGGTACCCGACGTCCACGCCAATCACCACATCCGCACCCGCTTCCCGCAAGGGAATGCAGGGCACACGTTCCAATAAGCCGCCATCCACTAAAAGCCTTCCGTCCATTCGTACAGGCGTAAATATACCGGGAATAGCCATGCTTGCACGTACGCATTCGTGTAGCTTTTTATCCGTGTTCTGATATGCAATCAGCTCGCCCGCTTCCACATCCACCGCCATGCAAATAAACGGAATGCGCGTCTCTAAAAACGTCTTGTCATGCGTGAATATCCGTATCATCTCCTGCATACGGTTGCCTTTGATAAGGCCGCCTTTTCCGTTGCGCGGCACAGTCATATCCATATAATCGCGGCTGTTGATGGCTTCAAAGTATTTGCCCAGAAGCGAAAGATCGGTACCTACGGAATAGATCGCCCCAACGATCGCGCCCGCGCTAGAGCCCGCCACCATATCGATAGGCACTCCGTTTTCTTCCAGAGCCTGTATCACACCGATATGCGCAACCCCTTTAGCGCTGCCGGAGCCGAGCGCCAACCCTACCTTTTTCGTCATGCATACGCCCCTTCCTTCATAAGGATAACAAGCCATACTCGCGGGAGGTAACAATGAAACGCGCCATCGCTTTTGCTGCGTTTGTATTCTGCATCCTGCTCGTCATATTTTCCCGCCCAGCCATGGCTGCCGCAAAGGAAGGGCTGCAGCTATGGTGGGATATCCTGCTGCCAACATTATTCCCATTCTTTGCAAGCGCCACCCTCATCGAGCGGACCGGGGCCTTGCAGTTGCTTGCCAATCTGTTCTACCCGCTTTCAAAAAGGCTACGGACTTCGCACTATGCGCTACCGCTTATCCTTTTAGGCGGCATTTCAGGATACCCTTCCGGCGCACGTTTGAGCGGGATGCTGCTCGCATCCGGAGCTGTTTCAAACGAGGAGACGGAGCGACTTGGCACAGTATGCAACCTTTGCAGCCCTATGTTCATCATGGGCGCGGTGGCAGGCGGCATGTTTTTAAACACCAGCCTGTTTTGGCCGCTTGCCATCTCCTATTATGGCGGCGCGCTGTTGCTTGGCATAACCCTCCGGTTTCTGAAACCCATCCGCCCTTCCCCGCCCGGGCAGGCAAAGCTTATGCCGTCCGATCCCTTTTTTAAAGCATTGCCCCGCGCGGTGGGCGATGGAATGGTGGATATGCTCAAGGTCGGCGGCACCGTGATTTTCTTTCTCGTACTTGCAGAGGTGCTCACTCAATTAAAGTTTCTGGATGTTTTAAGCGCGCCTCTTGATGCCATGTTTATAAATGTACCCGGCGATTCCCCTGCTAAGGGAGTTCTGTTGGGCCTGATGGAGATGACGGGCGGATGCAGCCGTATCGTAAAAGCCGGGTTGCCCCTGCTCTATTCGGTGCCGCTCTGTTCGTTTCTAATCGGCTTTGGGGGATTGAGCGTTATGGTGCAGGCCATGGCGTTCATTCCGTTTGAAAAGCCGCTCAGGTATATTCTCTATAAACTCATACACGGCGTGTTTTCGGGCCTGATCGCCTTCGCCCTGCTCTCCCTTTTCCCCTCCGCCGTAGAAGCGCTCTCGCCTTCTCTGGCGCCCTATTATGTGGTCAACGCGCTCACCGGGCTTGCTCTGCTGTTTTCCTGCGCGCTGGGCGTCTCCACAGCGCTTTTATTGGCCCTGCTGTTTGGGAAAAAAGAAAGGCGTTCCGCTACTTAGCCCGCCTTTTCTGCTGCCGTCCGCCGGATTATCCGCCTAGTCCATAGTATAGCGCGATATCGCGGCAAGGTGTCAGGGATTTGTAAGTTGTTCCAGTTTTTTCACATCCGCTTCGTTGGGCGTTACATACAGCGTGCGGTTGGTGGTATAAATGACCATGCCGGGCTTTGCACCCGCGGGTTTTTTTACAAATTTCCGGGGGCAGTAATCCACCGGAACCGAGGCTGAAGTGCGAGCCTTGCTGTAATATGCGGCTAGCATGGCTGCCTCTTTGAGTGTGGTTTCGGGAACTTCCCCTTCTGCCCTTACAATGACATGAGAACCGGGGATATTCTTTGTGTGGAGCCACAAGTCCTCCCCGCGCGCAAAGTGTAGCGTCAGTGCGTCGTTTTGCTGGTTGTTGCGGCCAATGAATATTTCCATTCCGTCGGAAGAAAGTACGCGCATGGGCTTGGACGGCGCGTGCTTGGGCGATTTGAAACGGCTGTTCTCGGGCTTGATATATCCTTCCCTCACCAGCTCTTCCCGGATCTCAATGAGCTCAACGTCGGTCACGCATTTATTCAGGTTGTCAAGCTGCCCTTCCAAATACGCGGTTTCTTCCTGCGTTTTTTGGAGCTGTTCAGCGGCCAGGGATTTCGCCGCCTTTCCTTTCTGGTAACGCTTGAAATACCGCTGCGCGTTCTCCTGTGGGGAGAGTTTTTCATCCAGTTCCACGACGGTCTCTTCCGGGGGGTCCAAGTAATAATTGATCAGCTTTGCGTGCTGCATGCCGCGCTTCAATTGATGCGCGTTGGCAAGCAGCAGTTCCCCGTTCAGACGAAACGCCTCCAGATCCTCGTTTTGGTTAAGCGCGGTTTCAAACACAGCCTGTTTTTTGTAATTCCGCTCCAGATGGCTTTGGAGTGTGCGCTGCAGGGAAGCGCTGCGGCGGCGAAATCGTTCCAATAAATCCCGCTGCGCGTAATAGCTGTCCAAAGCCGCGCCCATACTGGGAAACGAAGCGAGTTTATCTCCTGCATAGGAAGGCTCGAACGCGTAAAAGCCAACCGGATCCCTATATTCGTTGTAGACAAGCACGGGCCGGAATTCTCCCGCAGCAAACGACTGGTACAGCCGATATAAAAAGCGCGCAAACGACCCGCGGTCCGATTCGGAGAGCGCCTCCGCGTACAGTTCATTTTCCCCGGACCATCTTGCTGCCATCTGGCGCGCGCAATCCGGCGAAAGCCCGGAAAACCGCCCGGAAAGCAGCTTGTGTGCGCTGCCGCGGGCGGAAAGCGCCGTATCAAAATCTTCTTCCGACGCTTCAAGCGGATTCAGCTTGTCTTGCGCCGGAGGCGGCGTATAGATAACACCCGGCAACAGTATGCGCACGCTGGACATGCCAGCGCTCACATGGCGGACGCAGTCCAATATCTGCGCGTTATGATTCAAAAAGCAGATATTTGAATACTTCCCCATCAACTCCACAACCAACTGCAGGGTTACTGTATCCCCCAGTTCATCCCGCGCTTCAAAAGAAACTATCAGCACGCGGTCAAGATGTGGCTGCTCGATCGACAACAGCCGCCCGCCAGTCAGGCGTTTTCTAAGCAGCATGCAGAACGAGGGCGGCTCGGGCGGATTTGTGAAACTAAGCTGCGTCAGCTGCACCCGCCCGTTTTCCGGATGCGCGCAAAGGAGCAGCCGATCGTTGCTGCCCCCCGCCCGTATTGTAAGTATGATGGTATCGCGTTCCGGCTGCTGGATTTTATCTACTTTGCCGCCTATCAGCCGTTGCAGTTCCTGTTTTACGGCCAAAAGGGAAAGACCGTCCATTCTTATCCTCCAAGTTTCTTTTCTCCCTCGCGTTTGCTCAAGCGTTCCAGCAGCAGCTGATACCCGCCGGAGCCATACGTGAGCGAGCGGTTTACGCGGCTGATTGTGGCGGTGGAAGCGCCAAGCCGCTGGGCAATTTCCTGATAGGTGATGCCGCTTTTCAACAGCTTTGCAACCTCCAGGCGCTGGGCGATCGCCTGGATTTCGGATATGGTGCAGATGTCCTCAAAAAACCGGTAGCACTCCTCCTCATCCTGGAGCATGAGCACCACTTCAAAGAGCGAGTCAACCTCTTTGCTTTTGAGCTTGGATGAATACTCCATACGACGCCTCCTATGATAATATTGGATTACGGGCGATGCACGCGGTTTACGAGCACACCGATGCCTTCCACTTCCACTTCCACCGTATCCCCGACCTGCATGGGGCCGATGCCCGCAGGCGTACCTGTGGCGATGACGTCGCCGGGCAACAGCGTCATGACGCGCGAAATATAGGCAACCAGCTTCGCGACGTCGTGCATCATGCTTGAGGTGCTCTCGCTCTGGCATACCTTGCCGTTCAGGCGGGATTCAACACGGACGGAAAACGGGTTCAAGTTCGTTTCGATCCACGGGCCGATGGGGCAGAACGTATCAAAGCCCTTCGCGCGTGTCCACTGCCCGTCCTTAGACTGCAGATCCCGCGCCGTGACGTCGTTGACGCAGGTATATCCAAGCACCACGTCCGTAAAGCGCTCCGCGGGAACATCCTTGCAGCGGCGGGAAATGACAACGCCAAGCTCCGCCTCGTAATCCACCCGTGCGCTGTCCGGCGGGTAGAGGATGAAATCCTCCTGCCCGATGACGGCGGTGGAAGGTTTCAAAAACAGCAGCGGCTGGTCGGGCGGCGTGCTCTGCATTTCCATGGCGTGAGCGTAATAGTTCTTGCCGATGCAAACCACCTTGGAAGGCTCGACTGGCGCGAGCAGGCGCACTTCGTTGAGCGCGTATACCCGGCCGTCCGGCAATACTTCTTCAAACGGCGTACCGAACAGGCGGCGTACCGTCCCGTTTTCAATCAGGCCATAGAATACCTCGTTTTCAATGCTGGCTCTGCAAAGCTTCATATTACCCTCCCAAATAGCGCATCGGTATGCTTCTTATAGTTATTTTAGCACGTCACAGCGCTAAAGCAACCACAAAATGCGCAAAAGCCGGGCTTCTGCGCATTCTATAGTGGAAATAAGCTTATTGGTATTTGCGTACACCGTCTAACTGGTCCGGCGCCTTCGGAAGAGGCGAGATGCGGAACTCCTCCACATGCATGGTGGGCACCGCCTTTACGTATATATTGCGCCCAGCAGCGGAGGGCAATATTGGCGCCTGGGCGCTGGAATTGTCTTCAATCAGTTCGGCAACATCCGAGTGCACTTCCACCAGATAATTGGACATGGACTCGTTGCGGATGGAGTTGATGAGCGCTTTACGCACCTTTAGCACCACCGTTTCGGGCGAAAGCACCCTGCCGTCTCCGTGGCAGTATGGGCAAGGCATCTGCAGGGTATTGCTCAGGTTGTGGCGCATTTTCTTGCGCGTCATTTCCACAAGACCAAGCTGGGTAATGCCCAATACATTGGACTTTGTCCTGTCTTTCTTGAGCTCTGCCTTTAATGTATCGAGCACCCGTTCCTTGTCCGCGATATCCTCCATATCGATAAAATCGACGATGATAATGCCGCTGATATCCCGAAGCTTCAACTGGCGGGCAATTTCCTTTGCCGCCTCGCAGTTTGCCTGCGTGATGGTCTCCTGCAGATTATCCGTGCCCACAAAACGGCCGGTGTTGACGTCTATACTGGTGAGCGCCTCGGTCTGGTCTATAACGATATATCCGCCGTTTGCGAGCCACACCTTACGGGCAAGCGCTTTTTCAATTTTAAGCTCCAAATCGTACCGGTCAAATAGCTCTTCCTCGCCCTGGTACAGCACCACCCGGTCCTTAAGCTGCGGGGATATAATATTGGCTATGATCTGGATGCGCTCGTAAAACTCCGGATCGTTGATTGTCAGGCGCTCGATATTGGGTGTAAACAGATCGCGTATGGTTCGGAATACCAGCGGTTCCTCCGCGTGTAAAAGACGCGGGGCAGAAACGAGCTGGTTCTTTTTGAGTATTCGTTCCCAAAGACGCTCCAAAAAGTGAATATCCGCCTGAAATTCCGGCGTGCTCTTCCCCACCGCCGCCGTGCGGACGATAACGCCCATTTCCGGTGGCTTGATCTGATCCAGTATGCCCCGTAAGCGCGTGCGCTCCGCCTCATCCCCTATGCGACGGGAAACGCCTACATAGTTGACGGTGGGCATCAAAACAAGCGTTCTCCCCGGCAGCGTGATATGCGTGGTCACCCGCGCACCCTTGGTGCCCACGGGCTCTTTTAACACCTGTACCATGATTTCCTGCCCCGGCTTTACGATATCCTGTATGTTGACGGGGGGAAGGCGCATTTCCTGCCCGTTGTCCCCAAACTGGAAATCCGACCGGTCAATCTGGATATCCCCCGCGTATAAAAACGCGTTGCGCTCAAGGCCGATGTCCACGAATGCAGCCTGCATGCCCGGCAGGACGTTTTGCACCCTGCCGTTATAGATGTTGCCAACGAGGCGTTCATGGCCGCGGCGTTCGATGAATATTTCGCTGGGCTGCCCGTTTTCAAGCAGCACGACGCGCGTCTGGTAGGGGTTGATGTCCACTACGATTTCCGTGCCCATGCTTACACCTCTATCTGATTAAAATATACGGCTTTTCGATGAACGCGCCAGCGCGCCTGCACGCCGCAGGCCTTCAATAGCGCCTCCAGCAACAGTTCCATCTTTAAGCCGCCATCTGCGTTTAATACACCCGCAACGGATAATACAGCACGCTCCGCATGCTCCGTATCGGGCTCAGTTAATTCGAGCGAAATCAGCTGCGGGCGGATATCCACCTGCTTCATGCCGCCCTTGGTGCGCTTGGTAACGACAATAGGGCCCGAGAGGAACGCATCCATGCCGTCGGCGATTTTCTCCCGGTCCTCGAGCTGTAAAAACAGCGTCACTTCGTATTCTGCCCGCTGCAGCAACGCCGTGAGAGTGGGCAGCTTTTCCTCGATTTCTAAGGCCCGCAATATGCCTAAGCCCTCAGGCAGCGCCGCGTTCATGCGCGATATGAAGTCTTCGGGCGCGACATAGGACTCAAGCTGCACGTCCAGCCATTCCGCGTCGCTCGTGTAGCCCAGTGCAAGCGCCGAAGCAAATGCCATGACCGGATGCGGGTTGAACCCCTGTGAATATTTCAGCGGCAGTCCGGCCCTACGCATGGCGCGCTGCAACAGACGCATCACGTCCAGATGGGAGATGAAGCGCACAGGCTCCCCTTTATGAAAGTTTGCAATAATCCGCATATCGTTTCCCAAAGCAACCGGTGCAGCCGCGCCTGCAATCCTTGGTGCAGGCCGCTTCCAGCGCTTGTTCATATTCTTTTTTGAGGTAGCTTGTTTCCACAAGCATGTCCATGTGCTGCCATGGCAGCGGTTCATCGAGCGGGCGTTCCCTGTTGGCGTAATCAGCCGGGGAAAGGCCGCAGGCTTCAAACGCTTCCTGCCAGGCTATTGGCTTAAAGTGTTCCGCCCAGGAATCAAAACGGCAGCCTCTACGATAGGCTTCCTCCAGCACGCAGCTTAGCCGCCTGTCCCCACGGGAGAACACCGCCTCAAGCGCGCTGATGGTCGAATCGTGGTAGTTAAATTCCGCGCCGCGAATGCCCTTCATGGCGTTCTTTAGCAGCATCTGCTTACGCTTTAATTCCTCCATGGTATCCTGGGCCACCCACTGGAACGGCGTAAAGGGTTTGGGAACGAATGACGATGCGCTTACTGTCAGCCTTAGTCCCTTGCCGCGCTTTTCCTTGGGCAGTTCATAAAACGCTGCGCTCACTTTGCGCGCAAGGTCGGCAATGCCTAAAATATCCTCGTCCGTTTCGGTTGGCAACCCGATCATGAAATAGAGCTTGATGCCTGTCCACCCCGCATCAAACGCATCGCGCACGGCGCGAAGAAGGTCGGCTTCCGTAACGCCTTTATTGATCACGTCCCGCATGCGCTGGGTTCCGGCCTCGGGCGCGAACGTAAGGCCACCCTTTCGCACCTCCTGCATACGCTCAAGATCCTCTTTGATAAACGTGTCGATGCGCAGCGAAGGCAACGAGACAGAAACGCGTTGCGCCTCCATGGTATCCAACAATTCTGGCACCAGCTGATGGATGCAGGAATAATCGCTGGAGCTTAACGAAAGCAGGGAAATCTCATCGTACCCGGTGCTTTCTATTAGTTCATGCGCCATCTCCACAAGGCGTTCTTTGCTCCGTTCCCGCACGGGGCGGTAAATATAGCCTGCCTGGCAAAACCTGCAGCCACGCGTACAGCCCCGGAATAGTTCAAGCGACACACGGTCGTGCACGATACCAAGGTTGGGCACAATGGGCTTCCCCACATACGGTACGGCGTCAAGGTTCCTAACGACGCGGCGGGTAACGGTATCCGGCGCTGCGGGCTCCGTTTTTATAAGCTCTACAAAAGCCTCGCCCTCATAGCGCGGCTCATAGAAGGACGGAACGTATACACCGGGAATTTGTGCAAGTTGTTTTAGGATTTCGCGCTTGTTTTCCCCGCGTTCCTTCGCGGCGCGGTAGGAATCCACTACTTCTAAGAACAGTTCTTCCCCGTCCCCCAACAACACGGCATCCATAAAATCCGCAAGAGGCTCCGAATTGCACGCGCAGGGGCCTCCGCAGAGTATTAGGGGATATTCTTCCCCCCTATCTGCCGCACGGAAGGGAATGCCGGATCGCTCCAGCATCATCAGGATGTTGGTATAGCACATTTCATACAGAAGGGAAAAGCCTATGATATGAAACGTGTTGAGCGGACGCCTCGTTTCCAGAGAAAACAGCGGCAATCCGTTGTCTTTTAAAGCCTGCTCCATATCCGTCCACGGAGCAAATACGCGTTCGCAGAATATTTCCTCACGCGCGTTAAGCGTGTGGTAGAGTATGCGGGAACCCAGGTGGGACATGCCGATCTCATATACATCCGGAAAACAAAGCGCTACATGGACGTCAGCGCTTTGCTTCGTCACCATGTTCCATTCTCCGCCCGTATATCGCGCCGGCTTTTCAACGGTCCCCAATATGCCGTCTAATGCCGAATAATTCAAAAGTACCTCCCAAGCCTTACGGCTGTTTTAATTTTAACATTAATTGTATAGAGGGTCAATTCCTCCTCAGGACATCTGCTGCAAAACCCGTCGATCAACGCCGCAAAAGAGCGCCGACCGTTATATCCTGCCCGTAGCGCGCAATGCCGGATAATAGTTTTCCTTCGTCTAGCTGACCGATGATGTTGAGCTCCTCATCGAGCACCTGCAATAGATTATACCGCGAATACGAGAGTTGCCGCAAGGCCGTACCTGCACAAACGCTTTCGCGTACCGCGACATGCCGCAAAGGCAGCGCTTCTCCACGACGGAATGCGTCCTTCCGCCGTAGAATAGCCGTAAGCTGCGCCTGCGGCGCCTGCCTAAGCTCCTTGATTGCGCCAAGCACAAGAAATACGCCCATAATGAGCAGGAACAGGTTCGCCACGCCCCTACTAAACGCATATGCGCAAAATGCCAGCAGCGCCACGCCAAACAGCACGCCCAGCCACGCTGTGATAAGAGTGGCGAGCCTTGCTCTTAAAAAGTTTCCCAGTATGGCGCGAAGCATCCGCCCGCCGTCGAGCGGCAGCGCCGGTATGAGGTTAAATAACCCTAGCGCAAGATTGAGCGCGAAAAAATATTGCAGCTTATAGTACAGCGTTGGGGATAGCGTGCCGACAAGGGAAACTCCACCTGCAATTAGAAAGCTGCAAAGCGGGCCTGCCAGCGCAATAATAAAATCTGCCCTGTTGGACATCGGCTGGCCGTATAGCCTCGCGACACCCCCATAGGGCAGAAACTCTACAACGTCTATGCGGTAGCCCATCGCGTGCGCGACAATAGCGTGCGCCAGCTCATGCAGTGTAAGCGCAAGCAGCGCCTGCAGCAAATTCACGAGCATACCAAATATACCCGCAAGTATCAGCACCACTACAAGGCCGATATGCAGACGAATCTCCGTCTGGCCCAGATGAAACAGCTTCATCCCTGGAGAACCAAATCAAGGTATGCATCGGGGGATTGCGGTTCACCCGAAAGCAGTACGCTTAAGTGAAGCATGCCATCGTCCCCAAGCGTACCCAGCGTATCCCGCTTTTTGATGGGCTGGCCTTCCTCTACATTGATGGTTTCAAGGCCGTAATAGATGGTTTCAAGATCGCCCGGATGCATTAGGCGCACGTACTGGCCCAATATGGCATCCTCCCCGATCGCGCGCACCTCTCCCGCAGCGGAAGCCACCACCTCGGCTCCTGGTGCATTCTGCCATATGGCGTATTTTTGGACAGGTTCTACGGATACGTTGGGCGCATTAACGGGCACGGCCAGTTTGCCATCGGTGGTGAATACCGCAAGCGTATCCGGAAGCTCTACAAACTCCAGCTTGCCTAGCATTTCGTCAAGGTCGGCTTCCTCGTTGATAGCGGTGCGCACGCCGGATACCATCTGAGCTGTCCCGGGTATTTCAAACGCCTTCATGCTCAGTATCAGCGCGCAGGCCACGGCGCAGATGCCGATTTTCACAAGCAACTGCCCGGAAACTTGCACCTGTCCTTCGGATTTTTTCGGTTGCTTTCTTTGGCGCGGCTTAGAAAACGCCGGTAACCGACGTGCGCGCGGCGCGACGGCGGGTTCTTCTAGCGTAAATTGCGTGGTATTCATGCGCTGCATAAGTGGGGCGCCCCCTCTCGTTTGCCGAATACCACAATATATGCACTGTTTTTTTTGTTTATTTGCGAATTAGAGCATCTGACGAAAGGATGCGGGGAATATGCCCAGAGATTATAGCGCAGCGCTAAGCTGGAAGAAGCGACTCCTACCGTTGCTACGCTGCCCGGATGAGGCAACGCGGTTCAACACAGGATCCGCATAATGTCGGCTGAATTTGTAATTTGCCCTTAACGCCGTACTTGGCGGCGCATCCAGACGTTGAGTACAAGGCCAACGCACATCATATTCGCGAGCAGGTTTGAGCCCCCGTAGCTGACAAACGGCAGCGGTATGCCGGTAACGGGCATCAACCCGATTGTCATGCCGATGTTTTCAAACACATGCGCCAAAAGCATGCCCATGCCCCCGATGGCGATGCAGGTCCCCAAATGATCCTTCGCATGGAGCGCGACCCAAAGCCAGCGGAAAATCAACAAAAAATATGCCACGATCAGTATCGCACCGCCGATAAACCCAAGCCCTTCCACCACGCCTGAAAATATAAAATCCGTGTGACGTTCGGGAACGTATTTAAGCTGCGCAAGCGTGCCGTCAGCAAAATAACCTTTTCCGTACATCTGACCGGAGCCGATCGCCTGCTTGCTGCGGTCCACATGCATGCCCGCGTCCGTGCCCGCCGCATCGATAGAAGGGTCCAGAAAAATATCGATGCGCATTTTTTGTTTATCATCGAGTATATAAAAATACGTCAAAGGCAAAAGTGCCGCCGCGCCCACAATGGCGCTGATGACAAATTTCCAGCTCAGCTTTGAAATAAAGAGGATGCATACGAATATCGCGAGCAGCACGACGGCCGTGCCCATATCCGGCTGCATGATGACCAACGCGAACGGTATGGCAAAATACACAGTGAGTATGCCAAGGTCTTTGAATGTCTTGATGCCCCCCTCCCGCTCCACAATTTCCGAAGCGAGATTGGCAAGCGTAAGGATGAGCGTCACCTTGCAGATTTCGGAAGGCTGAAACGCGCGTGTACCCAGATTGAACCAGCCCATAACGCCGCGCGAATCCTCCGAAATGATAAGCAGCAGCACAAGAAGCAGCACGTTGCCGATGTAGATGTATTTGATGGCGTGGCGAAAAAGCGAATAGTCGATGGCCAGCATGATAAAAAGGCCGGCAAGGCCAACGAGGAAATTAACGATCTGCTTCTCCACGTATTCCAGGTTCAGGTTCTTTAAAATGTCCGAAACGCCGCTTTCCGCGCCCGTAAACGGCTCCGCCATAACGTTCGCTATGGTAATCAGGCCGAACGCGACCAACCCTAATACCAATAACAGGGTGATCCAGTCCACATTCTGTGTTTTTTGCCTTGCCTTGCGTTCGCTCTGCACGAAGTTTCCCTTTCTTTTACGTGGATGGGGTCGGGGACGGCGTTGCTGGGGTAGGCGTATTGAGCCCGAACCACTCCTGCACCTGCTCGTAAAGAAGCTTATATTTGTCCAGGGACGCCATCCGCACAATGGGCATATTCAGCCGCACGGAAGCCGGCACACTTTGCCCGGATATCAGGCGGTCTATGAGCATGACGGACTGCGCGCTGGCCTCATAATACGGTTCAAGCACAAACGCGTAAATGTCGTTCTCCTGCATCAGGGCAATGTTCTCATCGCTGATGCCGTACCCCGCAATGGAAATGATAATGGATTTTATGAGCCCCTCCGGAACGGGCGTAGCCGAAGGTACCATGCCGGAAGCGGATGTGGCACTGGGTACAGGCGTTGCCTGCGGCGAAGGTGAAGGAGATGTCTTCCCGTCCGCTTCCTTGCCCGCGTTTTCCGGCGCGCCATCCCGCTTGAATGTTTTGTCCGCCTGCTCTGTGGCCCGTCTGGCGATGAAAGCGCCGTCCACATCCGTGCAGAACAAGCCCTTGATGTCGCGGTTCCATAAGATATGGTTCGCCAGCTCGTCAATCGCAGCCTGACTGTCCTGCGCGGTTCGCGTAAAGTAAGAAACGTTATACTGTGGGTAATACGTAGCAATGGCCTGCTTGAAGCCGTCATATGTGTAGACCGGACTTCGGCCGTACACCAGTATCTTTCCGGCCTTGCACTGGCGTTCCACCATGCGTTCTGCAACGCCCATAGCGACCTCTTCGGTATATCCCAGCACATCCGCGACGACATTGGAGGACACGCCCTCTCCCTGTGCGCTGTGGTAGGGCACCACGGCGTACAGCCCTAGTTCCGCCGCTTTTTTAAGCGCGTCCGCGTTCGCGTTATCTGGGCTCCAGATCAGAAGCCCTTTGCAGCCGTCAGTGGAGGCCTGTTCCACCGCCTGAACGGAGTCTTGTCCCATATCGGCGGTATAGAGCTTTGCAGGGTAGCCAAGGGTTTCTGCCGTCCGCAAAAAACCGTGTTTCGCGGAATACAGCGAAAGGTCTCCTGAGTCCGGTACGATAAAGCCGATCAGCGTATCGGAAACATTTATTTCTACATTCCCGGCCGCTTCCACTGCCGCGCTCTCTGTCGGCGCGGGGGTTTCCTGAACGGCCGCGGGCGCCGAGCAGCCCAATAAAAACACAACGCAGCATAAGGATGCCGCCATGCGGGATAAGCTACGGCAAAATGCTTCCATTGCGTTTCCTCCATTTACAGGCCGTTTGGCCCGCATACAAATTCCATGCTATATTTTACATCAAAGCGGACACGCTGTCACCCACACCCCGGTGAAATTCACAGCTTAGCCAAAAAAAGCTGCCGATTGGAGCATCCAAAAGGCAGCCGAATATTGTGCGTTTTTTTTTACAATCAGATGATATAGCGCTTCTGACGCTCGGGGATAGATGCAAGCTCTGCGCGCTTTTCGTCAAAGCCGGGCCTTCCAAGCAACGCATATGTCGCGTTTTTGCCTTCCTCCACGCCGGGCTGGTCAAACGCGTTGATGTTCAACAGCTCACCCGCAAACGCGGTCTGCACCTCGAACAGGTATAAGAGCTGCCCTACAGTAAACGCGTTCGCCTCGGGCAGCACAATGCTATGGCTCATATGCCCGCTCTTCAATATGGCATACTCCGTGGCGCTCTGCTCAGCCAATATGAGTTCGTTTAAAGAATGTCCGCCCAGGAACGAAACGTCCGGTATTTCCTCATATCCGCAGGGAATATCATATTCCACGCGGTAACGGTCCACGCCAAGGAACGTGACCACCTTATCGAACGGGCCTTCCGTATAAAGCTGCACCTGGCTGTGCTGATCGGTCACGCCCAAAGCTTTCACCGGGGTCTGCCCCTCGCGCACTTCGCGGCCGGTACGGTCAAATTGCTTGCCAAGCGATTCTGCCCAAAGCTGCGCGTACCAGTCCGCGATAAGCTTCAATGAATCGGCATAGGGCATGATGACGGAAATGTTCATGCCACGCCTCATGGCGATAAACTGCAATGTCGCAAGCATGTAGGCAGGATTGCGCCAGACGTCTTTCTCTCTGGTGACGCTGTCCATATACGCAGCGCCCGCAAGAAGTTCCTTGATATCGATCTTGCAGACGGCGGCGGCGAGTAGGCCCACCGGACAAAGCTCGCTGAAACGGCCGCCCACGCCATCGGGCACATAGTATGTTTTTAGCCCAAGCTGTTTGGCAATTTTGATGAGGTTGCCTTTTTTTTCATCTGTCGTGGCAATGATGTGTTTTTTGAGCGCGTCCTTGCCAAGTCGCTTTTCAATAAGATCGGACACAATCAAAAGCTGGGACATGGTCTCGCTGGTGCCGCCGGATTTTGTGACGACGTTAAATACGGTTTTGTTTAAATCGATCACGTCCAGCAGCGCCTGCATGCGTTCGGGGTCCACGTTGTCCTCCACAAACAGGCGCGGGCCGCCGCGCTTTTCACGCGGGAGATCGTTGTATTTTAAGTGGTTAAGCGCCTGTTGGACAGCAAGCGGGCCCAATGCGCTTCCGCCAATGCCCAGCACCACAAAATCCTCACACCATGTGCTGAGCTCCGCTGCGGTATGCAAAATATCCGAGACGATCTCATTCTGATTGTAGGGCAGTTCCCGCCATTTCATGCTCCCACGGTCCTGCTCCATGGCTTGCGCTGCTTTTTGAAGCTGTTCGGAGAGCGCCTCAATTTCAGAGAGCGAAATGCCTTTTTCGCCCAGCATATCCTCCATCATGTTGTTGAAGTCCACCCGAATACGCATTTGTTCCTGCCAAAGTTGATCCAAGTAGCGGCTCATTAGTTTTCATCCTTTCCCAGATACAATCCAGATACTATTATAAATTTATTATGGATGCACAAAACACGTCCTGGCATAATCATAGCAGCGCTTTAATTCCAATTCGTCGGCATACATATCACTGTATACCTCCAAAAACGCAGGACCGGCGTAGCCCTTTTTTCTAAGCGCCTGACCCAGCGCGAAGAAATTGCACTCCCCTTCCCCCGGCAGCATGGGGATCACTCGTTCTGGTGTGTGCTTATAATCGCAGACATGCAGGTTCACTAAGTATTCTCCAACCGCCTCGATATATTCTTCGGGTGCATGGCCGCTTCGAGCAGCCTGTTTGATATCCAGCGTAAACCGAAGATCATCCGCCTTTGTCGCTTCCAGCAACCTTAGCCCGTAGGAAGGCGTATGGAACAGGCACCAGCTTACATTTTCCCACGCAAGCGTCAGGGAATACGTCGCGGCAATTTCGCAAAGCTCTTGCACGATGGGGCCGATGCGCAGAAGGTCCATGTTTCTTACCGCGCCGTTTAGTCCAGACGGACCATGCATGACATAACACGTTGCACCCAACGTTTTCCCTGCCTGTAGCACCTGCTCAAATATCTTTTTCGCGTCCTCTCGCTGCCGGTGATAGGCAGAAAACAGCTGTGGTTCGAACTGGGTTCCCATAGGGTGGACGCTGTATACGCTAAGGCCGTTTTCGTCCATGCGCTTTTTGAGCGCCTGAATAAACTCGTCCTCATATTCCGAAAAGGTATTCAGAAATATCTCGCATATGGACGCCCCCAAGCCTTTCATATGGGCCGGGGCTTCCTCAAGGTCATATCGGTTGAACAGGCTCGCCGTGGAAATGCCTACCTGCAAATTGAATCGCCTCCCGTAATCGTTTAACAGTATATCATCCCCGCGGCAGCTGTGAAAGAACTTGTTTTTGTCACTGGCTGCTTGTGCTATACTGGGCGCATGGAGAAAAATTCACCGAACACACGTATTTCAACAGCAACCGCATGGAAACGGGAATTGGCAAGGCTTTTTTGGCTGCTGCTGCTTCCTTTGGCGGCGCTCCTGCCCAAACTCGCCGGGCGGTATCCCTTGGCGGTGGAGCGGCTGTTTGGCCAGGGGCTTTA